>DATFDI010000038.1:0-9971 GCA_035252175.1 Nitrososphaeraceae archaeon | reverse complement strand
GCAATTCTCAATGATGTTTTTGTTTTTTCCATTGCGAATAACCATATTTACGCCTCCCCTTTTTAACAGTTACATTACAGCTGGATTGATTCTAGCGACAACAACTAATCTGTAATGGATTGATTAATCATGTTATGACTTTCCCCCGAATTCCTAGTCTGCGGGTCAGAGTTGATAAATCAAAAACTAATGCGTAGGCTCTTTAAGTTCATGACGAGAGTTGAAGGTTTTTCCACACTGCTCATATGTAAATGACTCAGAAGCATTGGAAGCTGACTCATCAGATTTTTCACCTGTGTCTTTATAGCTACTCATATAATCTTGCTATTTTATAGTTATGATGAGATGAGATAAGTTCTTCTTCCAAGCGTCGTTCGGTTTGAAAATATCAGAATAATATAGAACATAATGATTATAGTCTTAATATTCTAGTAACGTTCTTTTTATCTATAGAATGGCAGCATCAGAAAGAGATGACGATGACGATGATGATGCTTCATTCTACTATAATTCAGGACTATTACACAAGTCAGTATATTCAAGTGATAACAAAAAATTAGGGTTTGTGAAAAACGTTCTTCCTGATAATATAGTTATACAAAGTGAATTTACTTGGTTGAGGAAATATATCATTCCAAAGTCTGCCATGATATCTATAACTAAAAGAGGAATTGAGCTCGCAATAACTGCCTATGAAGCACGCTATAGATATTCTTATAGAAAGATTAAAAACACTATTATACCTTCAAAAGCTGTCAAAAGAACATCTTCTGTTGCTGCCGCTGTCACCACTACAACAAGACCAAAAAGAATCGCTCATGAAATTTATGAAAGTATACGATACAGTAGCTGGCAAAGAAATCAGCTGGCGGCAGTTATTGCTTTGGTTTCAGGAATCATATTTCTAATTTCAGGCTACAAGGCCAACATCTCATTTTACTATATAATTCAAAAAGAGATATTGACCAGCTTGCCAAGCAATCTTTCGACTCTTGTGATAATTTCTATAGAGATCATTGTACTTATCAGCAGGCTTGGAGGGATTACGGTACTAATAGGTGCTGGTTTGTTTGCAGCAAACAGAGTAAATCTCGGAAAGCTTTGGATAGGATTTGGCACAGGTCAGGGATTATTCACTATAGCTTTGCGAATCGTATTCGATGTATGGTATGGAAGAATTGATCTTGTGAATAGCTATGTTATATGGTTGATGTCGTCTGCAACTGGCTTGGGAATTTCGTTTTCTGTTATCGCAAGGAGTATATCGAAAGGAGATAGCGAAAATATGCTTATTAGAATGATTAAATATATTGTCAGAAGGTAATCGTATAGATACTCGGTTCGTAAAAAAACAAAGTACTAGATAACCTTGAATTCGCTACATAGCTTATAGAAAGCCAATTTCGAGAAAGCATCGTTTGAACGGAGCTGTAACTCTTGTAAATTCTAGAGGAAAGACGTAAAGCAACTAACAGTTTTATCGATTAAAGGTAATTCTACACAAGTTGCTAAATATTATTAGTAATGTCTAATAGCGTTTAGAGAAGAAAGCGATTGTCAAAACAATCAGGCAAAAAAGGAATTTTGCTTGTAGACTACGATCTAGATAACTCTGCGATCTTCAGACTAATGATCAAAAGAACTAGCTAACTTGGATATAATCCTAAATACATGCAGTATCAGATGACTTTTTGTTGAGGTAATATTAAATCGTTGGCTTCCCCAGAATGAAAAATGGGGGCAGCGTGCGATTTAAGAGTGTCATTAGAATAAAGGAGAGCGTATGCTGCTACTAATCTAATATTTTAAATCGTTTCTTTATAATCAAGTATATTATTTCTCTGTTGTCGCACAATAGCAAGTAACACGTCAGCTGCTTGGTGCTGTTACCTAGATACTGCAGTCAGAATGGCAATAATTACTAATGTGTCATCATAACTTTTTTTGTATACATCGAGCTAGCTTGATTGTGCCGAAGTTGCTTTCCTTTCACTCATTTTGAACCTCTTAACTATGGCCAAAAAGAAAAATGTTAGAGATACAAAGATCAGAATTGATGTAATCAGCTCAAGTGAGGAAAACTCGATTCCTGGTATAAAGACATCTATGCTTGATACGATTGCATGAACCGCAAATATTCCAAATGCACCGGATACAAGAAGCATCCGCTTTGATTGTAGGTTTCTATAAGCCAATAAAGACAAAGCACAAAGAACTGCTGCGAAGATACCGGTTGCAATTTCAAACATGTCTGCCAAATTTTCATTATTTAGTAGATTGATGCCACCGGCGTTATTAATTCCATATGCTAGTGTATATGAATTAAGTGATAGATAAGGAATATAAGAAGAAGTAAATAGGACTATACATATTATCCGGACCATTACAACACCGAAGTTTACGATGATTTTTTTTGTCATATTTTTCTACTTAATCTCCTTGTCTTCGTCATCTTCTTCCTTCCCATTAGCATTTTTCTGGTTGTCATTTTTTTCAATCATCATTTTTCTTCCATGAGTGCTTTCCATTCTTGAAGCAGCTGATATATCCATGAAAAGATCAGCTAGTCTGTTAGATAACCGATTCCAAATTGATGGATAATATCTCTGCAGAAGACTTGTAATGTCTTTCAGGTTCCCTTCCACGTAATAATTTACAAATTTCCCTTGCTTGCGACTACGTACTAAACCCTTTTCTATTAATCTAGACATATGCCAATTTATTGTGGGTGCACTGAAATTCTTATAATGTGCTATCTCCCATTGATTAGCACCTGGATTTTCTATAAGATATAAAATTATATCTCTTGGAACCTCTTGCCCGAACGTTGCTAACAAAGACTCAAGTCTTTCTCCATAAATAGAGGCCGTATAATATCTTCTGAAGACCCCCATTCGCCTAGATTTTATCAGATCCGTTTTTTCAAGCATTTTTAAATGATGTTGGGTGTCTCCCATAGCTAACCCTAATTCCTTTATTATCTTCCTTAGATGACAGCCAGGATTGTTAGTGATGTATTGGTATATACGATCTTTATTAGATTGAATTGTAGATTCTTTTTCTGTTCGTTCTCCATTTTTTCCATTAACATCATTGGTCAATCATCCTCCTCTCTTCTTACGTCTACTTACAATGACACATTTGTTATTTGTGGTACAAATCTCTAAGTATCAAACTGTGTCATAACAAAAGTTGTCTCAATAATGATCATAAAAGATTAATAATTAGCTGGCTGTACCTCAGCTTTAATATACTAAATTGAATCTAATTTCGTGCTGTGTCTGCCTCTGCGTTGTCGTATCGTGATAAAATATACATTATTCAAGATATAATACTAAAATTAATTGAACACGGTGAACTGAATAAGACTGAGTTGATTGGATTCTGTGGATTGAATTTGAAAAAGCATAGACACATTCTTGATCAGCTACAGATAAATGGTTTAGTATACGTAATTCAATCTTCTGTAGGAAAAAGAAGATCTTCAACCTATAAACCTACTCAAAGAGGAATAGAATTCTGCAGAACCATACTGGACCCATACGAGAAGATGTTTCCAAGGACGAGATGCCGCATTACTGCTCCTAACAGCGGTAATATTGACAATAAACACGACACGAACAAAGAAGACTCGCAATCAGTAATAGATATGAGCTTATTTATTAAATGTCAATATATCAATGGTCTAACGTAATCTTTTGATAATGTCAGGCAAAAAAAACATCTCTAACTGTTGTATCTATCACAGTCATTCTTGTTGCAAGTCTAGCAGCCAGGATAAGGAAACCTAACATCGCTAACACCAGAACAAAAAAATGCAATATGTTCATCAGTAGGATCACACGTTAATTCAACTGAATCAAAAATATGTGGTATTCCGACTTCTCCAGCATCAAATACTATCTCCTCGGAAAATGCAACTACAGGACCAGAAGCGCCAACAGCGGATTCTGGAGAGTAAAATTAGATACAACTTAACTAACAATATCATAGCCACTCTTTTTTTACCAAATCATCGAGGCTTTTCTTTGAGCTCATGAGTGGTTATAAAACCACCACTATTGCAAGTGCAGTAAAGTTCACAATACTTGAATTATTTTTTACATCATTAGCTCTATAACATCGGAACAAGTACAAAAATGAGAGTATAATTTCTTTGAAGTAATTTAATAATAATTCATAATTTTGTTGCAAAATGCTTATAATTCACATTTTTGACAATTTTATGTTCATTGCTTAATCTGCATGTCCCTAAGGAACAACAACTTCCAAAGGTATTGCTGATCTTTACAATTTTAATTCTTTCAACCTTTACAACAATTGGATATTTTTATCATAACCCTCGTTTCAGATTTGTTGCCGCTACAGCACAAGCACAAACAGAGGAAGTAGAAGATGGGAATGGAGAAGTAGGACAACAAGATGATGGCGCGTTGCCAACAGTAAATGACCCAAACCTAAAAGTAGAGAAGGTCTTTGAAGGCCTTAGATTTCCTACTAAGATGGCATTTTTAGGTCCACTCAAGAATACATGATGTCAACCAAAATGTATTACACCGTTTAACTACGACCTTGTTCTATCGTTCCTTTCTATGAATTCAGGTAGTCTATTGTACATCTCTAGAAAATGCAATCCTTTACTATCTATTCTTAAAGTGCGATCTTTATCATCATACTTTATTCATTCGGTTTGTAAAGAAAGGAGCTTGACAATGTGCCGTAATTCATAATACACACTCTAGCATGTCCGCAATAATTTCGATTTTGCTACGATTTTTCATTGTCTAATATAAAAAATTGATGGACTTCAGTTGCTATGTTTCCTAGTCTATATCTGTACCCTTGACGTTAACTTTTTCACTTGTTACTTGCTCGCTTACTTTCCGCGTTTCAGTTACAGGCTTTTTCTTTACTGATACTTCTTCTTTTACATAAGGCTGTTTTGTTACCTGTACTTCTTCTCGCTTCAATGGAACTTTAGTCTCGGTCTTTGACCGTACTGGTCTTTCCACTGCAGTAGTACTACCGCTAGCAGGTCTTCTTTCTACAGATATTTCTTCATGTGTTACTGGTACCTCGACAGTTTTTGTTTCAGTTACTGGTTCCTTTGTAATTGTGGCTTCCCTAGTAGATTCTCTTTTAGACGCATCTAGTCTCTCTTCTGTTATGGGAACTGTAGTTGCTGTTGTTTCTTCTGCTTTTCTTGCTGCACTTAATCCTTCGTCTGATGCTGTTGTTGACGATGAAAATGATGATGATGGTGGATAATCTCCCAAATATCTTGATTTTGCATGTTCTTCAGATATACCAAATCGAAGAACATCTCCATCATAACTTTCTACTTTGTCTTTTGGTATGTAGAACTTGTCTTTGTTGATCATTCCTTTCTGTACTAGGACATAGTTTTCCCCGACTTCTAGTACTTCACCTAAATCTTCATCGTTATCTCCTCTTGCTTCCTTTTTTATTACGTCGCTCCAATCTATAGCAGTTGAACTCATGACGTTCCGACGTAGAAAACAAGCATTATAAGCCTTAAAATGAAATAGTCCAAAGGCTATTATAATATGCAATCATTTTGTAGAAATATTTAACCCCTGTTTCAACGATTTATTGCAGCATATCCGATAAATTGGAGATGACAATCTTTAGTTACAATTTATTCTTAAAATGTAGCAAATTTTTGCTATATAAGAATATAATATATAAAAAGCATAATTTACATCCACATGGTGATGTATAACAAATATACTGTAGCATTATATGCAGCAGTCATTTCATCGATGCTCGTTGCATCTATGTTCGCTATAATCTATATACAACAAGCAGCAGCCCAAGGTAACCAGACTAGCAGTGGAGGTAATCAATCTAGCGCAGCTGGTGGGGGTAACATGACAGCTGGTACCGCTACAGGTGCCGGCCTAGCGACTACTAGCCCACCAACTACTGGCGGCGGCAGCTCCGGCGGTTAGCACTCACAGAAAACTAACCACAAAATAATGCTGGACTAAAATTTCTGATCTAATCACTATTTTTAATTTTTTACTCTGCATGTACGCCAATAACACTCAACTATGGAATCACTTTTATGTTGTGAAAAGCATTTCAAATATTGCATAGTCAGACGTCAGTTGAGTCGTACAATGGTAACAAACAGAAAAACGCCAAGCCTTATATCTTTAAAAAAGCAATAATATTATTTATTGACATCTGATTGTCAAATTTGTGGATCGAGGTTCGGGACTCTTTCATGTGATTATTGCAATCGGCAAGTATGCTCATCGTGTTACATGCGAGACAAGAATAGGTGTGTAAAATGTACTAGAAGTAAAAAACCGCCATATAAGTTTCTGAAACGTACCGCACCTTTCATAGCGTTATTTGCTGCACTCTGGTTTTTTACAGCTGGTGTTTATCCATTTCCATGGTTTCTGGCGACCGGAAAACCAATCGATCCAGTAGTTATGCAGCCTATTCTGATTGCAACTGTAATTATGATAATACCATTTGCATTCTTAATGGTAGCATGGAAAAAACGGCCTTAGCTGATTATGCCCAGTCGTGCCTCAGTACAAGGAGCTACTGCATTAGAGCTTGAACTTGCCGCTACTACGTCTTTATACTTATGGCGATTACCTTCATCATCTGCTGTACCAGAGCTTACGCGGATATTCTACAGACGACCAGGTATTTGACTTATAGGAGCGTATTGAGTCACTGATTGATGAAACAAGATGATGGACTTGGCTCTAGTTACCCTTGCATGGTTTTTTGCTGCGTGGTTTGTAGTTGCTGCAGGTTGGACAATAGTATATATCCTACGCTCGCTGCGGTCACTTCTACACTCAGGTTCTTTCCATTTCTATCTACAGGATCAGAATATGCAGTATCAGCACACGGCGTAAATATGAAAGTTTAGAAAGCATCTTCAGTATAGTAAGCCTAATCAAATTTTACCGCGCTGGTGATGATGAAGCAGTATCAGCAGTTATGCCAGAGCTTGTCGTTGTTTACACTCCAACAGAAAGCAACCTAAATTAAGCTGGAATCAGTTACAAGTATATCAGACACTCATATATTAGTAAAATAGGCCAGACTTTTTTATAATAAAGTGGAAAGAAGAACACGTCTGCTGATGATGCAAATAAATTCATAGGTTCCTCAATGATTCCACGCCGCATTGCTGTAGTATCAGCTTGTGGATTATGCTTCATTTTCTCAAATCCGATATTAATAGAAAAAGTCCGTTTACAACTAGTACAAAGGAAGCGTTGAATACTGCCACTCTTATTATATCGTATACCATATTTCTTTAGTACAGAACAAAGACAGAATATACAATCGGATATATTAACAGGCTGTATGACAACTTCTTGTCTTACTTCAACTGCGAAAATATGTTTACACTTTTCGTTCCTATATCTAAAATCGGAGCAACAGCATACCATTCTTCATTGTAAACAAATAATTGTAGAAGTAATGCTCAAGTTTAACCTATGGGGTGGAAGCGAGTAGTATAATTCATTTAATACATCATGTCGGATTCTTTTGCTTCTTGCTCTTCTAACTGTGGTATGTGAACCATTGTTTTTGTTGCCTGTTTTTCCGATATCTTAACCTCAATCCAACACACATAATATTTGGCATTGCAAAATGAAGTGACTTGCCTATAAGCGAAATTAGGGGGAACATATAATTTCAGTCATTTGGAATAGAACAGACGTACAAAGTGCCATAGATGACAGCACATTGACACATATACTTGATCTTTAAGATCAATTATTCAATATCTAGTGCTGATTATTAAATACCCTATCCTCAATTTCAAATGCAGTCATAAGTACAACCTTTACCTGTTTTTTAATTTCCTTTGCATTCCTTATTAGTTCATATCCATTCATTCCAGGCATTCTAATATCAGATATGATAAGGCTGCACCATCCTTATTCGAATTCAATGATTCTAATGCTACAATAGGATCGGTAAAGGCAGATACTTTGGATCCGCGTTCACTAAAGTCGCGTTCTGGGATCCTTACAATATCATGATTGTCATCAACTCTTAGTATCGATAAAAGATCTGAATGGATTCTTCCTGACAGCGTTGTCAACTATGCTCAGAGTTCGTGACCTCCTGAGATTGGAACTATGCAATAGACATCATCACACATAGGACATTTAGGAATTGTTTCGTTCTTTATTCGGCGCAAACTTAAAGCGGTAGCGCACCAAAAACATGACTCACATATTAGAAAGTAGGCTTGATTCTTAGCAGAATGTCTGTCTTTAGACTCAGAGTACTCTGCAGTTTTAACATAGCCTACAAATCCACTCATACCAATGTCCCTTCACTATAGTAGAATAGTTCGATATTTTGTTCTAGTAGAAACAATACTCATCTGATCTGTAGAGGCTATATACGCTTTGCGGACATTTGTCATGTTAAATACACCAGGTCGTGACGGACAGGGAGACAAAAAGCAACTTTTGGGGACTAGATGATATGATGACACCTAAATGTTGTACTATACTAATTGAATGATAAGATCTGTGGTCGCTGCTTCTCCATTATTTCAATGGCTCCCACGCAATTACGCAGTTTATTAGCTTATCAGTAGCCACAATATAACCGATGGGTAGAACAATTCCTTCGTTTAGACTGGCCAGAGCAGAAGAAAGAAAAGAATGGAAAGAGTTTCGCCAAGCTCTAGATAAATCAGATAGAAAAGCATTTGATAGTATGTTTGATATTGTTCATTTGTATAATTCAGCTTCTTCTTATGCTGCTAGGCCTATAAGAATACATCCAATTTTTATGTCTATCATATTTCATCACTATAAACAGCTAAAGGAAATAAAAGAGGCGATAGATAAGCGTTAATCCATAGTTTCAACAGCAACTATTACTTTGTTTCTATATGTTAACAGATTAAGTACAACAGCATTTGCAGTTGCCCCTGTTCTCTTAAGCACACTCTCTTACATAGGGTTGAGGAGTAGCCTCGACTGTTATCTGGGCTTACGACATCCTCAATGTATTACGACGGTCAACCATTGCAGATAGACTTTGATTTCATTTCTAATCTACTACTGATTGTAACTGCAGATAATCCTATCAAGGAAATTTCGTATTCAGTAGCGGGTTTTATCATGAAATTTTAACAGTGTTAAGATCGCTCGGAGTACCAGTAACCATTTGGACTACACCAGTAGAAGTACCTGATCGAACTCCTTTTGAAGATGACAACAAACACAAATCTTATGACCATGAATATGCGCAACGATTCTGGCGAATTCTGTCTCAGGCTAACCGCGTGTTTTCTGAATTTCGATCTCGCTTCACAGGTAAAGTAAGCCCTGTGCATTTTTTCTGGGGGGCTTTTGATCTTGCCATTACTCGCTTTTCAGGACATAGTGCGCCTTCACATCCGGGGGCACCATACTGTGCCCCTTTTGTGATGACAGAAGCTTATTCACATGAAGTAAGTAGTTGCGGTTTCTGGCCTGGCGGTGGACCATTCAATGAACCTATGCTTATTCCTACCCAGAGCCTCAGGGTTTTAATGAGTACCACATCCAACCAAGAGAAGCATTTTATCATAGTTTGATGAAGGAGTTTGTGTTGCCCTATAATGTGGTCAGTAATCAAATTCCCCGGATGAATCCTTATTGGCTTTCCTGCAAAGTACATATGAAGCTGCTGCACATGTGCTCAGTGGGACCGAAATACATTAGAGCGTCAGCACTAGGTAACTATGGCGTTCCCCCGAGATGAGATCGGGGCAGCGTATGCATTTAACATGTAAAGGATGAAAAGATTACGCGATGACATTCAAAAGATTCAGTTCTGTTTATGAAAGCAATTTTGCTGATGAATAATATTCGTGGAATGTATCAATAAACCTAACATAATCGGTATGAACAGGTACAATGTTGTATGTCCATCATGTAACTCTGAATTGGAAAGCTACG
>DATFDI010000037.1:0-16458 GCA_035252175.1 Nitrososphaeraceae archaeon | reverse complement strand
CGTTCTAACTTCTGTAACTGTTTTTCCGGTTTGCCCATCTCTATGACATACCCTTCTGGTTCTGTATTTGTAACTCAACCATGAAGTTAACTGCTGAACCATTTCTTCAGTTAAAAATACCGTTCTATCTGTCCTAGTCTTGGTGTATTCACCTCTTATGAAAACCTTTGCAGGTTTAGATTCCAAATCAAAATCTTTGACACGAGTAGATAATGCTTCTGTAGCGCGTAATCCAGTTGCAGCCAACAGCATTACATAAGTTTTCAGTCTAATCTCAGAACATGCGTTTAAAATATTGATTATGTCTTCCTTTGATAATGCTTCTTTATTTTTCCTAACTGTCTTTGGTAACTTTACTTTTATTTTAAATCTCCTAGGACTTATATCCACGTCAAAGTATTCAAAAAAATTCTTTACAGTTATCATACGCTGTTTTATTGTCAGTGTTGAAACGTTATGGTTTGTCTGCAGGTAATCAATGTATTCGCTTAAAACTTCATAAACATCTTCTGAGCCGTTCCTTATCTTTGCTATAATATTATCTAATGCATTCTTAGTCCTACTTTTGATATCAACATTGTACCTATTAATAACAAAATCCTGAAAACTAATTAATCTACGATAATATTCATACGCTGTTCTCTTATTCATGACACGAATATTTCTGATGTATTTATCCAATGCTGTACCTTCTTCATAATGATGTTGGAAATTAGTTAGTTGCGTAGGTGTTTTGTCTCTTTTTATCAAATGTTTTGTTTTCCTTTCGTTAATGTATCTTAAATAGATTTTGTATTGTATGCTATTTATGAACATTCAATACACTGATTTAATACTTTAGTCCACAATGTATTGCAAAGTAAGATATAGGTATCGAATAAATTAACTGGCCAATAGATAAAAAGCAAGGTCTAGTTTTAGACTATGTACATTGTATATTATGTGGTATGACAACGGACATAAGAAACGAAATAAATAAGTTTCATGTAGATACGTGCAACATACTACGCCAATAGAATAATAGTCATTTATCATGTATGCATTTGTGATCAGAACAGAAAGACACAGCATGAGAACGTGATTTTATATAGTTGCTTTCAATTATTCAGGGCTTTTCTCGATTGAAGATGTTTGATATTTCTCATCTATCTCGATTTGTTTTAATTTAAGAATAATTCTGTCATCTGTAAGAGTTGATATTTGTAATCTGGGAATTTCATATTTTATCTCCATATTATTTTCTTTTTCTAGCCTTACGATAAAAGACTCTGAGAACGCCGCTTCGACTTCACCCACTTTTGTTCCGTCACACGAATATACAATTTTGTTATTGACCTTGTCGTCGCTGTGAATTTTGTCTTCGTAGGGATATTCTGACATGTGTTTACAAATTAGATTACGGCTAAAAAGTATTAAAGACTAACTATATGTTCATACAAAGATGAGAGTTACAGAAAAACAGCAATTCTGATAGCGGCAGTTAAGGACTGTAGTTATGATAAATGAAATTGTTACAAATAAAAAGTAGTGACGAAGACACTCGTTATGTGTTGTCTTCCTTGCATAATAAATACCAGTTGTTTCTTTTTCCCCTTTCCATTTCAAATTATACTTATACTGTTTTAGGTAGCACCAGTATCTGTCCGACCATGTTGGGTAGATGCACGTGACAGATGTAGGTTATGGTTCCAGGATTGTTTGCTGTGAATGATACAGTATGAATTTGTCCTCTCATGAGTTCAAAAGTATCGACTCCTTGAACTTCAACCACATGGTGTGCACCCTGTATTCCTATGAAATGCAAAGTGACTTTATCGCCTTGGTTAACGACTATTTGATCTGGTGAGAATGTAAACGATCTAAAGTCCCATGCCCCTACTTTGTTCGGTGCTGTGATTTTAAATCCTCCTCCACTTGGGATAGTAGAATTTAGAGGGGGCTGCTCTGCTGGATGTGGTGGCGTATTCTGTGCACATGTATCGCAACTCATACCAGGATGTATGTTTGTCATGCCATCAAGGTGTACTGTATTTATCCAGAATTCTTTGTTGGTTGATTGGTTTGGACTAACTGTCTTTATTGCCTCTGCCAGTGGTGATGATGGTGATGTAGCAGTACTGGTATTACTTACTGCTGCTGTATTCTTGTATTCATCTACATCTTTTGCTACAGAACTATTTCCAGATGGGTCGACTTGTTGCCCATGTATGTTTTGGCTAATGCCAATTATCATAGCTGCTGCTAGCGTTGATGCAACTATGATTGCTACGGCAATTAGCTGTGTTTGTTTAGTTGTTTTTGTTGATATTTTGTTTTGATTCATTTTATTGATCATTTGTGTGTCGTGATTTTCATATAAGCAAGGATACAAATTCCATGTCTGAATATCAGAAGTGAAATTCGTCTATTTTAAAACGTGTGGAACAATAACAAAAGTCTTTCAATCTGACTGGTCATAATATACATTTATTCTTATAAAGAAACGATCAGTTCTGGTAGCTATATTCTCAAAAATAAATTAAAATAGCAACTATATTAACAACGAACTAGAGAATAACGTGGAAGTTCAAAGCCAAAGGGCAAAGAAAGCGATTCTAGCTGCTTTGGCGGATGAAGAAATGATGAAAATTCTGGATTCTGTCATGTATTATTCTAAATCCATTGTTGATATCTCAAGGGAAACGAATGTAGCCCATACCACATGTTACAGAAAGACCAAATGGTTGCTCAATGAAGGTCTTGTAATAGTTGACAAAATTATTATTACACCGGAGGGAAAGAAATTCAGTCTATATCACAGCGTCCTTAAATCCATAAGTGTCAAATATGAAAGCAACAACGTAATTATAGAGGCAGAACAGAATTTTGATATTATAAAGAAGACTATGGCCCGGTTTTATTCTTTAGAGTAATCAATCATTTACATAATTCAGCACGATTATTAATATCACTATTTTGCAATGGTACTAGCCACCATTATCGTTTACGTCACTTTCTACCATCCTTCTTGTGTTTCTCCCTGCATGATAAAATCTAAGCCATATCATAATGGTGAAAAAGATTGCAGAACCAACATGAATCTGTGGTCCGACCTCTGATGACAGGCCTGATAATGCGCTAAACCTGCTATTTTCTATTATCTCTCCTAATATGTAAACTGCAATAAATATCGATATCTGGAATTGGAATGCTTTTATGCTCTTTGATCTTATCGCAAGCCATACGAATATAGCAAATGGTATTATTGAAAGAAGTAATGTCACATAACTCATAGAACCCAGAAAATCAGAACCGTTTCCTGCTGCAGCAGCATCAATTTCAAATACGTTTGTCATACTTCAAGTTCCTGCTGCTGTCTTTTTATCTTCCATGTGTTAATGACATATATTATGCCAAAGAAAAGCAATGCACCCATAGATAATGGTTCTAGGGCACCTTTTGCTAGGAGGCTAAAGCCAACTATTCCTGCAATGTGGTAGAAAACCTGTAATAAAATAAAACATACAAGTACTATTGTCAGTCCCAACAGATCATTGTTGTTGTTGTCTATGCTCTTTCTTGATTTTAATATAAAGTAAGCTGGAATGGCAGCTGCAATAAGATAAACAATAGCATCTATGAGATGATAGTATAGAGTTTGTATCATCTTTTATGTTAGTGCACCACTATTTAACAACTATGCCTTTATAATAATATTAGAGATTAAAAATGGTAACACGAATTCCAAAAGTGAAATTCATAGCTGAAAGTTGTAGTCTTTTTAAAACTAGGTAAGGTCAGACCATATCAGAAATAAATATGTTTGAATCAACAGCAAAAAAACCTATTAACGGAAGACAACGGCAACACCAACAAGCACGAATTTCATATTCTACGGATCATTTGAGAAGCTATATGCAATGTATGGTGTTTCTCACAACTTGAACACGATGACAACAACAGTGATAATTCACATATGCGATCGAGTAGTTGATGTCCGTGCTTAGGCAGTTACAGGCCAGGTCATACTTTGAGTTTCAGACCTTAGTTCCAAGGGAACCACATCATTATTGAAATTTCTATTCTCATCATAGCTTATACTTTCACACGTTCTTTTACATTTATGACTCAATACTAAGTAGTCTTCTTAAGGTGTAATATAGTAAGAAATTGCAAAGAATGTGATTTCAACAACGGCAACAACCGTAGCAAAAACAACTGGACAAGGATATGAAGCTCGTCGCTTTCACATGGGGATATTTCAACAAGGACAATTGGAGGTAGCAGATGAAATACTGACTCGAGATTTTGTTTTTGAGAAACCCTATCCTTCCCTTATGTAAACTCTTGAAACGATAGAGCTTTAATGCTAGTCTGAATGCATCAAATATATCGTTGTATAAGGTTGACTCTTTATCAAGTGTTCTATCCTTGTCCAGTAACTAGTTTATCAAACTTATCTGTTTAAGGAAATTGATTCATGAACTAACTATGAATATGCTTTAAAAGAAGAAAATAGACTCCTTTTTGGGAAGATGTTATCTCAATGCAAATAAAATCAAGACTTGGTCAGAGCTTTTACCTCAAAACATGAGTTTTTCGACCGAGTCACCGTTTATGCACTTTATTGCAGCAGCAAAAGAGCCATGGAAATATTGTAATGCATATTTCTCTGAATAAAGATATCACAATGTAATAACCAAATCATGACAATATTCTGATGCTGGCTATCTGCAGCAAGAATTTATTTAGGATTGGTATTATATCCTAGTAGGCCTCGTTCAGAGGGAGGCGTCTGAAGCATTTTCGGATCTGTTACTGCAGCCTTATACGGAAGGCCATATTGTTGCCTTAATTCTTGCTGCTGTCTTTGCAGTGTGTCTGACGAGTAACTTGGTCCTATCTGACCAATCCAAATATACAAAAGTATCACAATAGCAAGAGATATTCCCATTACTAATATCGCCCACGCAACAGGAATAAGGCGGTTTTGATATCCTTCTCCTTCCTCTTTGTGTTGCTCTTTTTCATGGCTATTATGATATCCAGCAGACATATCTGGATCAAAAAAATGCTGTACATGTTTGTTAATAAGTTTTATCTAACCATGTTAACCAGTCAATTGACACCTTAACACATTAGATATGTCATTATTTGATGTCGATTCTTTATCAATGTCCCATCTTTATATACTGCTATTCTTATTGCCGTAATTACGTAGGTTAACTTTGTTATCTAATATTAATAATCTAGAGAATTGCATCATATGAAACTGAGGAAATAAATCGTTACAATCTCGTACCGTCTGCTACCAATTCTGTCCCCCTTAGATATGGCGGTACGAGATATTTAATAACTTGTTGCAATAATTGTTATTGTCAGTGGTGAATTAATTGATCTCTGCAACAGATCAAATTAGTCAAGACGATCAATCAACTTCTTGAAACGATAGTCTAAATGCATCAAATGTGTCGTTATGTGAGTGGACTCTTTATCCAAAGCACCGTCTGTGTCTCCTGCAGTTTTAACATGTGCTTTTCATATCATTTGCTTATTGTGGTGTTGTGAATATATTAACTGACAATCAGCTTTATCTTTTTGTTAATAATCTGTGAAAAATCCCGTTGGAATAGAGATATTAAAAAATGAATGAAATAGGAAATACTTTTTATTAAAAAATATGAGTGGTTATTGGTAATTCAAGTTTATAATTACTATTATTTGCTTATACTTTGTGGGAGTGCAAACGTCTCTAATATTGGTTGCTGGAGTTCTCTATTACTATTTGCAACTATGGATACTAACTATAGAGTATGGGGCATTCTCTACTAACACTGGTCCACTTATATGAAATACTCCATCGTTATTGAATTGTTCTTGGCCTATAAAATCAGCACCCCACGTAGTGAATTGCTTTTTTAACGAAGCACCAGCGGTGTTGTTTATACCAGATTGGATAGTATCCTTATGAATTGGTACAAATTCCAAGTCATGTACACCGTCGCTGTCATCATATGTATGGCTGTAAAGTGTTTTGCCTGTTGAGTTTAGAATTGTAACATTATATGTCAATGAAATTGCTGGAGGAAATTTCACAGTCTTTGGTACAAATGATAGTACTACACTGTGTGCAGTAGCTGGATTGAATGGTATACTACCGATACCACCTATATGCATGTTAAAGTGTTTGCCCTGTTCAATAGCATAGCCTACATTGACTATTCCATGTACCGAAGGATTGAATTGGTCAAAGTATACATAGCTTCCAGGCTGGTTGAATTGATGTATGAATGAGCCACCACTTCCAGGTACAACTCCTGAATCAAATGCTTGTGGTGGAGAATAGATGTTGTTGGGTAATGTGGTTATAGTATGTTGTCCTTGGTCATTATTAAACCATATGACCGTCATTCCAGTTGGTATTGAATTTCTTTTGGTTCAAATACAGCTTTGTTCTCTGAGCTAAAAGGAATATTGATTTCATATGCGGGCTGATTTCTGATTGTGCCAAATACTGGCGGAGGAAAAGTGGTATCTTTAAGGCCTTGGCTACTCAGCTTGTACGTACAATCCATTGGAAAGCAGAAGAAGAGAGGATGTTATTATTGCAGCAGGTAGTATCAATCATGATGCGGTAGCTGTTGCAGTTGGAGTTTTTGTTTTTATTTTCATTCTTGTTGCACCTCTAGATTTTCGACTGCGGAAACACTGCCACTAGGTGTTCTCATCGAATGTTGCATTTTCGTTTCTCAATGCTCCACAGGTAATAACAGAAGAGATATTTCATTAAAAATTTGATTAACCTTGTTACTGAATAAGGTTATGCTCAATATATGTAAAACAAGAATTTCATAGTCGTCTATTCTGTCTAGTCAAGGATGAGGATATAAGATTATAGCCGGCTTGGCGATAGCTTTTAGTACATACATTAAGATTCTTTATGTGCATATACTTATTCTCATCCAGCCCGCTTTCACACTCAACAAATTACATCAAACGAAATAACTGTATTACTTTAGTTTGGATATCATTTATAACTTGCAACATTTGCTCTCAGTAATGCTTTTCTTGTCTTCATTATCTTACGGCTAAAACTGATCTTTCTTGGCCTTGTTCTCAACCTATATCCACAGCAAGGACAGCGCAATTGATTCCATCTTACGAATAACTGGCATACTTGGCAACGCTTTTGGCCATCCATGTAATTGTTTAAAGGAGCTTTGTAACGCACACACATACCTTTGCAAACCAAATTGTCATCACCTGTATATCTTATCATGTCAATTCTTATTGTTATAATCATTAATTACCTATGATACGTAACTTTGTTAACCTAAACATGATTAGCCTATCAAGTCATGTGTGGTTTAATCCAATTTAACAGCGTTCTATTTGTTTAGCGGATAGATATTTTCGTTGTTAATACGATATCAATCTATATCACTTTTTCTTATACTTCATTGCTTGTCATATATTGTATTAATATTTGATTAGCATAGGAATTAACATTGTGACGTAGCCCCATTCAGCGTGTCTTAATTATCTCATTCACAAACAGTAATTGCTGGTGAAATATAGAGTATGATGAGACTAGCCAATAAAAAACTACACAAGATAGGTAAAGTCGAACTAGGATTAATTGGTGGAATAACTATTGTAGCAGGTATCATGATATATTTGATATTTGTGGTACAGGGCCCTGCAATTCGCCTGACTTTATAGTTCAATTGCCAACTTAACTAACAAACATCTTTCTTTTTGGTCTAAAAATATGTCCTCATTTGCAGGATAAAGGAAGCTGCAATATGGATCAGCTTGACAAGACATTTTTTTCTTTTTTCTTTTTGTAAAGACTATTTAAAAAATTGAGTTAACTTGGTTATCTAAAATTAATAACTCTGGAAACAAGTGTTTTGCACAAAGCAATTAGTGTAAAGCGATGCTCATTTACAGTCGTTGTTCTCTCCGGTACTGCATTTTACTAGATAATTGCTTTGTGTCAGTAAAGCACCTTAAGGTAGATATGCATACACTTCTATATGCCTATCTATAGATCTGCATGTGGGTTAACTTGATTATCTAATGTTAATAACGGATCGAGTCATGGCTGCATGCAATACTATGCATACAAATCTACCTCACAGCGTCTATTTCATATGTGCGGTAGTTGCTGCCGCAATGGTAACAACACCTAATTTAGTTTTGGCATTATCAAAATCTAGTGATCAGACCAACAATAACAATAACAATACCAAGGATTGGAATTTCTGTCGAGCAAACGTTCAAAATCTAGCGGTCTTGAATGATAGTGGAACCTTGAAAGATTGCAACACTACTGGTCAAATAGGCCCATGTTGGGACTCGAGCTATCAGACGTTTGTCCCATAATGTAAATTCAAAAAATCTGGCTTTACATTGTTGTCTAATATTGAATCATCTGCCTTGAATAAGGTAGTTGTTATTTCCTTATTGCATTTGTAATGTAGAAGTATGCATCAATTCTTTGCTCAGAGCCATAAAACTCAAGCAGTCTTTATTGTATATTTAATGGTTGGATACAACATGTTCAACTGATGATAAATTGCGTACATCCCCGGTCCAGATACTTCTCTTAACCATTAGACTTTTTCTTTACATGCTAACTAGACGAGAAATACCTATTTTCTTAAGTTCATCTACTGCTCTTTTTTCTTTAAACTTTTCATTCAACTTTGGGTCTCTTGGTCTTGTTCTCAATTTATGTTTACAACATGGACATATTAATCCATTCCACTTTACAAACTGTTCACATATTTTACAGCGTTTCTGTCCGTTAGCATAATTATTTGAAGCTCTATAACGTATACATATTCCCTTGCAAGACATAATATTTTACTTTTTTGATGTACTGATATCGCATGCCAGTTGGATTTATTAGTCTTAGATAACTATGTTAACTCAGGTTTTTGAAACAGTAACAGAATTTATGACTAGCAGTAACGTGTAATAAACTTTAGACTGCTATTACATTCATTTTTTTAGATAAATGATTCAGAAACCAATCAAGACCTCATAATCAATTCATAATTTTGATGTGAAAGTTTAGGTAACTAATGAGAAGCCGAAATCATGTCCAACGTCGGAAACAAAGTCACCTACAACCGGCAGATAAAATATGATGAGAACAGAATAATAGAACTTGGAGTAATTACGAATGATTGAAACATATAGGATTTTAAGCGGGTTTAGTTTTGAAAAGGGGAGAGTCAGATAGTTGTCTATACAGGAGACCAAATCAGCGAATGTCGTACGCAACAGAGGTTCTAATGCTCGGAATAGAATTATGATAGTAGAAGATGACCAAGACATAGCACAATTATTTGCTATTACCTTACAGGATAATGGATTTGTTGTAGAAGTATTCAACGATCCTTTGTCTGCGTTATCAAATTACAAAGTCGGTAATTATGATTTATTACTTTTAGATATTAGAATGCCTGTTATGAATGGATTTGAGTTGTGTCAGAAAATAAGAGACAAAGACAAGAAGGTTCAAGTATGTTTTATAACTGCACGTGTAGATGCTATAGACGAATTTAGAAGACTATTTCCAGATTTACAGGAGATCGATTGTTTTGTTAGAAAGCCTGTTGGAATGGATAACCTTGTTAAGATTGTAAAATCAAAAAGTAGGTTATGACAAGACATATTTATTGAGTTATATTCAATAAACGATTTTCTATCTTATCTTCATGTTTGGCATACTACGCGGAAGGATTCATTCATTTATTGTGCTTTATTATAAATTGAAGCAAATCTATGAATGGCCTTTCTTGCGTTTCTTACCTTATCGATAGCTTCATCATCATATGATTGTTTTACACTATCATCCTTGGTAGAATACTTCTTTACATCCTCAAGTATATGTCGAATACCTACTATTCCCATAGTTAGTTGATTTATCCAAGTACTCTTCCATCTTGCACTCAATGAGCTTGATATTCAAATATAAGTTAGAAGGCTTCTACACGCCGTAAGGTAATAATATTATCCGTGTAATTCCGTTTTGAAGCAGTCAAGGCAATAATATTTTGTACTGATTGCACCATTTTGATTATCGTGATCTACAGGTATTGTTTTCTCACGATTTGGTTTATTACAGATATCGCATTTACTATCATATCTGTTTGACATTCTATTTACTTATAGAGAAAAATCATTGTTTAAAAGTATTGTATTGCCCTTGCTCCTCATGCGGTTATTGTGTTACTGCTTTTGACTTGATAAAATTTAATCCGGCCTAATTACTGGTCGTAATCCGAATTCAATAATTTTGATTAACTGTTTTATCTTTAGATAAAGACTGATTTTGGAGCAGATCATATTATTAGTAATTATGATAAAGTAGCCGGGCAAGTAAAAGATATCACCCATGGCAAAATGGCAGATGTTGTGCTAAATTCTGTCGGCGTTAACTATAGGTGGTTGACCTTCGGAGGTTTGAGTGGTGCAGAAATGAAATTAAACATTCAATATCTATACTGCAAACAGATAAAGCTAATAGCACAAGAAAAGAATTCGAAGATGCTATTGATATGTTTAGAGAACTCGAAGTCAGAGTTTGGAAAACGTTTAAACTTGAAGAAGCGAAAGAAGCTTTGCAAGCCTTATTTGCAAAAGAAAGAGATGGCATATGGCATATGACCTAACGATTAGAGGACGTGAAGTCGAAAGGAGATAAAAGCAGTACGTGTTCAGAATTATGGCAGCAAAGAACAAGACATAAGTTATAGGTTGTCACTAGCAAAATGCCTTCCTATTCCTGGAGTACTTTATGAACAAATGAGACCGCAGTTGATCCTTCGCCTACTGCAGATGCAACACGCTTGATACTGCCACCTCGTACGTCACCAACAGCAAAAACACCTGGCAAAGTGGTTTCAAGCAAATATGGTTGGCGTGTAAGGGGCCACCTTGCCATGCTGAGATTATCTGGTGATAAGTCAGGACCTGTCTTTATGAAACCTTTATCGTCGAGTGCAATACAGTCATCAAGCCAACTGGTGTTTGGATCGGCACCAGTCATGATAAATATATGGCTTATTTTCTGCTTCTCAGTCTGTCCTCTTTGACTATTTCGCCAGTAAACGTAATCAAGGTGATCTTTTCCATCTACAGCCACAATCTCTGCTTGGGGTCGTAATATTATGTTAGGACTCTTCTCTATCCTGCGAATCAGGTATCTCGACATACTCGCGGCCAAACTGTTGGACCTGACTAGTATGTATACACGCTTTGCAGTCTGCGCTAAAAATACCGCAGCCTGCCCGGCTGAGTTTCCTCCGCCGACTACAATTACTTCCTCTCCTCCACACAACTGAGCTTCCACAAAGGTCGCACCATAATACACGCCTGCGCCTTCAAACCTAGATAGGTTTTCCACTGATAACTTTCGATATTGAGCACCGGTGGAAATCACGATAGTACGGGTAGAAATTTTCGTCCCATTCTGGAGCTCTACTACATATGGTTTGTGGTTGCAGATGAGTCGTGCGGCCTTTGCGACAAGCATATGTGCACCAAACTTTTGAGCCTGATTATATGCTCTAGCTGCTAGCTCTTGGCCGGAGATACCGGTGGGAAATCCCAAGTAATTTTCTATTCTTGAGCTGGAACCAGCCTGGCCACCAGGTGAACTTGTTTCCAACATTAGAACATCAAGGCCTTCTGAAGCACCATATACTGCTGCTGCCAATCCTGAAGGACCAGCTCCGATGACTACGAGATCGCGTACTTGGGTTTGGTCTACAGATTCATTGAAGCCAAGGCAGTCTGCGATTTCTTGGTTACTGGGATTTCGAAGTACCACTTGGCCTCTACAGATCAACACAGGTACTTCATTGGCTGAAACTTGGAAACTATCCAATAAATTTTGTACCTCAGGGTCGCGTTCTACGTCTATATAGGAATACGGGTGTCCATTGCGCGTAAGAAATTCTCTGATCCGAAGTGTACCTGCCGAATATGTTGATCCAACAAGGACGATGTCTCCTACACCGGCAGCTACTAACTCTACTCTACGAAGGATGAACGCCCTCATCAGTATCTCACCGAGTTCAGTATCAGTTTGTATTAAAGTTAACATTTGTCGGTGACCCAGTTCTATTACCTCGCTTGACTTAGTAGTACGTGCCCTAACTAAAGACCGTCGGCCAGAGAGCATGTTAACCTCTCCAGTGAATTCACCAGAACTATGTATAGTCACAAGGGTCTCATGGACTCCGAATGGTCGTACAATTTCGATTTCGCCTGTGACTACAACGAAGAATGGTACCGATGTATCTCCTTGCTCTATTAACACTTCGCCAGGCTGTACTGAACGTATACGTCCATGCGCTGCAATACGACTAATCTGAGCCGGTGTTAATTTTGGAAATATTTTCTCTCTCTGAGATTTCGTTAGTGGAAGTCCCTTATGCATAGCGGTCACTTCTCCTATAGCAGCTGCAGCTCATCTACCATTGCTGGATCCTTTATCTTTATAAGAACATTTGTAGATATTTTCTGGTAGTTTCTCACTTGTCTTCACTGATACAGTACTATGCGATTTTATTTGAATTCTGACTGACTGCCATGTGTCATGTCATATTTAACTGCCATGTTTAACAGCGCATTTAATAGCATTGTAAATTTAAATGGCAATCAAAGATTTACGATCGAGGAAAAACGAAAAGAAGTCAAGAAATTGACTGTATATCTAAACATTGGTTCTGATCCATACGAGGTTCTGCCAATAATAATGCCCTAATTACTCTAATAGAATATGGCGATTATGAATGTCCATACATTGGTTATGCTTTATCCTGTATTAAAGGAAATCATGAGACCGTTTGGTAACAATAAAATATGTTTTGTGTTCCGCAACTTTCCTCTTAATGATATACATCCTCATGCTCGACATGCAGTTAAAGCAGCAGAAGTAGCTGCTGCGGCTTAAGATAAATTCTGGCATCTGCATGATTATTTATTTGAACATCAAAAAGCATTATATGACGGACATTTTTTTGAATATGCTCAAAATGTAGGATTAGAGGATATTCACAAATTCAAAAAATGACATATCTAGACGTGTTTATGCTCCTTTGATTGAAGAATCGCTAAAGGCGGAATTGATAGTGGTGTTAAAGGAACGCCAACATTCTTTATCAATGGAGTTCGTTATGATTATTCATTTGTTTTGAACACGTTTTCTGAAACCTTCCGCAACTATCGAGCTTGAATCAGTTAGTATATCGTTTACTGGTTGACACACATAATGCCTGTAAATCGTTCCTCCACTGCCTATTGATCATCCAATGACAATACTACTGGCCAAATTCATATATAGAAAAAGCAGTACAACTACCGATTTGGAAAGTTACAGAGAGCGTCATGTCACGTGGTTAGAAAACTTTTACGATCTGGTAGTCGCGATTATTGTATTTCAGCTGAGTAGAGATCTGGACCATGATGTTTCTGTATATGGATTCCTCAGTTTCGTAGTTCTCTTTATACCAGTCATTTGGTCATGGATAGGGGTCACTTTTTATTCAACTAGATTTGACACTGATGATTTAACACATAGGCTTTTAATGCTATTGCAGATTGCTGCAGCTGCATTTATGGCAGTAAGTGTACCTGATGGATTGGGTAAGAATTCAGTCTGGTTCGCACTCTCCTATGCAGTAATACGTGCTATTCTTGTAATAGAATACTTGCGTATTAGAAGAAATGTTCCAGCAGCACGGGAGCTTACTACTAAATATTCTATAGGATTTTCTATCGCAGCAGGAATATGGTTTGCATCTGCCTTTTTACCTCCTCCAATTAGATTTGTTTTATGGATGATAGGACTAGCAGCTGATATAGGCACACCTTTGCTATTTGCAAGACAGCTTTCAGTACAGTTTGCACCGCATACACATCATTTACCTGAACGCTTTGGATCATTTACAATAATTGTTTTAGGGATCTCTATACTAGGAGTTGTTGATGGAATTGCAGATCACAACTGGACTGCATATTCTATGGTATCTGCGGGTCTTGGACTAGGTATAGCATTTAGTTTGTGGTGGGTATATTTTGATACTGTAGATGGTTCAGAAATTAGAGCTCTCCGTGAAAATAAGCAAATCAGAATATACATTACTTGGTTGTACATACATTTTCCACTAATAATTGGATTTACGGCATTGGGTGTTAGCATAGAACATGTAGTTTTGAGTAGTCAGTCTTTAGCTTTGCCGCCTTCAGAGAAATGGCTTCTTTGTATTTCGACTTTTCTTTGCTTGCTTGCGCTCGGAATAATACAAATGACATCAGCCATGACTACTACCCCAAACAGTGTTTCATCATCCCCACCATCACCGTCTAATCCGAGAAAGGCAGTAAAGTATACTGCTGCCATCTATAGCATAGTAGCTGCAGTAGCTGTACTTATGTCCGGGGCTATACTAAAACATGGTATCATGTTGCTGCCAACATTTCTTATCGCACTGATAGCGATAGCCTGTACTGGTCAAGTCATATTAGATTTGAGGCGTCATCCTCATCATCGCTTTTCGGAATTTAGATGAAAAAACCAATTTGCTTCAGCATCTCCTTCTGTATTTTATGCTTCCTTAGTCATCTATAGACAACATGCTTTAGTATGCCTTGCTTAAAATCATCAGCAATAGCAATGCCGGTACATTTTACAATAATAACTTATCCAATAACCAAGCTAACCAATTGTTAAATCAGTTGTAGGGCTTATTCTGTTAATGAAAACGAGCGCATCTGCGGTAGACCTATGGCTGTAAACGATAAATCAAGGCCAAGTACTTTGGAATGGGCCAGGCAAGATATTGTTGAGTACATTTTGCTATTGTGCATAGCAGAAGTTAGATTTGACGATTTAAAGTATTTGATGATCTCGTTATCACCTCTAATGTTGAAGATACATTTGTTTTATCTAATTGACTAATCTTATTTCATATAATGGACAAAAACGAGTGTATATGATAAAGAGCAAAGGATTGCGTGTATTGTCGAAACTTTTAGCAGATAAAAGAAAAGTCTAAAATATGTAGTTCATATATTACGATTTTGCTGGTTTTATTTGTGCTTGAACTATAACAGTGTAGGTCCACATCTCGGTGCATAATTACGGATACTCTGAAACATTAGTAATCCATCTAGTTATTTATCATTCTTTATTCCTCTTTCCTTACCCATTTATCCCCTTTCTTCTTGTACTCTTCCTTTACTGCAGCCCATGCTGTTTTGTGGGCTACTTCTTCTGCACTTTGTCTTGCACCACCTCTTCTTCTCTCTGGATTTTGGTATTGATCTATAGCGCTAGCATGAGCTTTTTTGTATATGTGCTGTGCATGTTCTGGTAAAGAATCAATTTGCTTTTTTGTTCTAGCAGATATCTTTTTATCTTTACTCTTTGTCTGTCTATTTTTACCGCTACTGCTACTAGCTCTTTTCTTTCCCTGTACTTTCGATTTTGACATTCCATACCAAAATTATACGACTTATGCTATAAATGGATCACTTGTGTAGGCTTTACAATACAATATCATATTAGCAATGAGTCAGAAATTATTTAATATTATTTAGAATATGGAATAATGTTTTCTACTACTAATCAATATTTGAATTGAAAACGCATTAAACATTAAAAATACGAAGACACCGAAAAATAATTTTGCATCCTATATTAATATAGGAAATTCAACCGAGCCATCTTTTTTACAGTAATAGCATGTTTCATTGATGAGACCGTTCGGATATGATTCAAATGCTTTACGTATATAATCGGGGAGCCAAAATGCACGTAGTATGTTGCGACCGCAATTCGTACAGCTGCCTTCAATTATAATAGATGCCGGGTTATTTTTGGTCTTATAACACATATTTTCAAAACCCCCGAATCCTGACATTCATCTTCTGCTTTTCTTTCAATCTGTAACTTTAGATGATGGTAGAATCTCATCCTGTATGTACGTCTAATTCCATGGCAGAGTCATTCCATAATGTCCAAAAGTTATTACCTATACTATATACCGGTTGTATGTTCAAGTGTTGAGAGAAGCCTCTTTTGTCTATTACTAGTGCACCAGACTCAAGCAGTTCTCTGTGATAATCAACGATAATTCCAAATAATCTGTAAACACTATTTTGTCTGCAGGTCTGTCTAGGAATTTACTGAGTATGTTGTCCTCAAAATTTACAAAATTGACAGGACCTCGCTTCGGCATCTCTTCATTCCAAACAGTTCATTGATACTTAATAGTTCAATGCACTCCCAATATCCCAAATATAGAAAAGGTGTGGTCTATTTTTATTAAATTAAAATCACATGTATTGATAGTGCTATGACCTATCATTATCTCCTTATCCTTTGGAAAACTTACAACAACAGAAAACGAATTTCATGTGTTTTTGCTGTGGTTAATGACAAAAGAAAGATAG
>DATFDI010000036.1:0-11184 GCA_035252175.1 Nitrososphaeraceae archaeon | reverse complement strand
ATTCGTGCCAGAGACTTGAATCAGATGAGAGATGTTGTAGAAAATAAGATACGTAAATTACCACATATTTTGGAAACAGAGTTAATGACTGTTTTGAAAACTAAAAAGGAAGAGCAAATAGTTTCTTTGAAAAAGGATATTTTGTATAAGGCTGATGGTGTAATTGCCTGAAAAGCTGATCTCCTTACCAATAGTCTGTGAAAGGTTGGCACAGCGACTAAATAGATGTAGAAAATAGGTTTACACATAACGTTACTCAAAGTATCTTTGCATCATCAAGATTCATTAACATTTTGCCGTTCATTCAACATCTAGTCATGACCAGTTGCAGGAATTACAGAATTTGTTTTTATTTTGCTTAGGTAGTCATATGACTTGTGAGCGTTTTACTGCCATGCAAAAGAAGAAGCAAAATGCATGATCATGGTAATAAATGTACTAGTACAAGAAGTATTAAATTAATTTCGTGCCCTAGGCAAATTCCAGTGGAACTTTACCGCTATTAAGCGTATCGAAACTGTCACTGACATAGAAATAATAGCAGCTAAACTTAACTGGGTGTTTATAGAGAGCAATGCAAATAGAATAACTACGCCTAGGAAACTTGCTGAAGCATAGAATTCCTTAACAAATACTATTGGTATTTCATTTACAAATACATCTCTTAAAATACCACCACCTATTGCAGTAAGAACGCCTGAAATAGACATGGCAAGAAAGTTAAGACCAAATATGTTATATGAAAAGATAGAGCCAATTACTGTAAATACTCCAAGTCCAATTGCATCAAATTTCAAAAAAAGGTCGGAATGTTTTTTTAATGATGGATAAAGAAAGAGAATTGCTATTCCAGTGCTCGCGGTTATTGTAATATAGAGCGGATTGATAACAGCAGTGGGAGGAAGTTTTCCAAAAATTATATCTCGTATTACCCCTCCTGCAACTCCTGTAATAGTGGAAAGAATCACTATTCCTACAATATCAGATTTGTGTTCGATTGCCTTGAATGCTCCAGTCACCGCAAATGCCATAGTGCCAAACAGATCTAAAATCTGGATAATTATAGTCACAGGTTGGTTCGGATCTAGCACCTACCAAGTGTTGCATGTGCTTGATATTAAAGAGTGCTTAATGCATGCTTTGATTTCATTTAATTCTTTGATTATTTAATCGACTCAAACAATAATACTATGCGCTATAATCTCAAAACTTAAATTTGGATAACTTTGTAGTCGTATTATGAGTATCTCGGATAGCCTTGGCAATGTGGCTTATGAATGCATGAGATGTGGTACTTCTGTAACAGCTGAGGAGTTGTCTAGATTACCGGAAATTAAATGTATTTGTGGATTCCGTGTTTTTCGTAAATCAAGACAACCTATAGTGAAACAATTGAAGGCAATTTAATATATGCAATAGTCTAGTCTAAAATTTTGCTTTTGTTGTACTATTTATAATTATTTATTCTTATTCTTATTATTATTATTATTTAATAGATTCTGGTATCGTAAATGATATATGTATGTTGACTATAGATTACTTATTAGGACTGGTAGAACACCCTAAAACATCTAATAATAGTCATGTCAGGATAGACCTGAATTATCCTCCAATATGAAATTCAAAGATTCCAACTATCAACAACAACTGCTTGATAGTGAAAGGTTATTAACTTAAATTCCAATAGTATATAAATATGAAAATAGTCTGTCCTGATTGCAAAGCTGCAGCAGAATTATCTGATGACTTTGCATTTGTAAAATGTCCAAAATGTTCTTTAGATATGACCTATGGAGAATATGTAAGGTATGTAGCGTACAAGGATACGAGATATCGAGATATACTCAGTGATTATAAGCTTTGATGCTGCAAAAAATGAGTCAATGGATCCTATCTGATTGTGCCGTTTTCCCTGATATGATTACGCATCGGTAATTGATAATTATGATTTATTCTTCATCAGCAGCGTTTAAGTCATCCTCCTCTTCGTCATTTTCTATATCTTCTAAATCTTCGTCAAATTCTTCTTCAAGGTCGTCATTACTCTTGCTATCCGTGTCTTTACCGGTACTGTTGTTGTTTGAGTCTGACACAAATTTTTTATCAAATAGGGATTTAATAAAGCCTTTCCTTAGGAATAACGATGTATTTTTATATTGTACTGGAAATAGCCGAAAAAGTCAAGACAATAAAGTCAGTTGTCAAAGTGCTACATGTGACATAAATAGGTTCAGAAATGAAATGCGGATAGTATATAGATATAACTAATATGCTCGATTGATGTACTAGCATTAAAAGTATATGCAGATTTCTAAACACCAAGGATCTGTTTCAAAAGGGCCCTATAGTCTACTGTCTCTTTGGAACTCCCTGGTGAGGGAAGCTCAAAAATTAGGGGAATAGGTCTTTTCGATCGTATATCGGTTAGATTATAGCGGATTTTTTTACCAATATCATCGCTTAATAAAATCAAGCCAACATCACTGCCATCTCCTCCTATTCTGTTAATTTCAGAAAGTGCCTCTTCTGGGGCGTCGGCTTTTATTCCCTGTACCCCAGCCAGCTTAAAACTTGTTATAAATACACGATTCCCTATCGCTACTACTCGCACCTTCTTCTCGAATTTCTTCTGAATGCGACCCTTTTTTAAACTTTTGACTAGTATAATGTAGATAGTGCGAAAACATGACGCCGTAACAGCAACGCAATGAAAAAGGCATTCTAACTACTAGCAATATTTATTTCCATATCTAAGCTACGCAGTTCATTGGCAATCAGAAAGCAATCCCTAAAAGTTTTGTTGATTATAGCTTTAAGTGTTGGAATCGCGGGAATTATACTGTCGGCATTATTTGCATCTTATGCTTTTATTATATTTTCTCTACCAAACCTGAGCCTTGCCGCTTTTTTCGGCTATAAATATTATACGCATGATAAAAAGGCACGGGAGCACGAAGAAAGAAAAAAAAGGAACAGAAAGAGACACTAAAGGAAAACTTTACTAAAAGAAGACCAAAAAATGTATATCGAAATTAACAAATTAAACTAAATTTAATCAACATAAATTGCTTATCTATAAGATCGACAATAGCGAAAACAAATATCCGATTAGCCTCCCCCATATGATAATGTAGCATGTGCGAATATTTGTCGGATTATGAGACAGATAGCCAAATTAACAACAATCGTCTAGACTTCCAACTAACATGTAAACTCTTTCCAAGAGCATTGCAATAATCTGGGACCATTAGTAGCCAATCAACATATAATTCTAGTGCAGAAGCATTATAAATAGAACGATAGCCGCAAGACCGCCGAACAAAATCAATGTTGCTTTCCACATTCCAGTACTTGCACTTTCACTTATGTCCCATATCCCACCCTGAACTCTGCTTTGTCTATATTTTCGCTTGATCTCCTCATAGCTATAAACAGTCCCAAAGTCCGCAGATGGAGTCCACTGACGGGTTGTATTTTTACTATTTTTGCGGCTATAAGAAGTATAATGTGCTTGCTGATAGTGGTTATCGTAATGATTATAACTAGCAGCCATGTCGTAGTTTTTTCTTGCCTGTTCATCGGACAGTATTTCATACGCTTCAACTATCTGCATAAATTTTTGTTTTGATTCTTCAGAGTTTCTGTTCTTATCTGGATGATGCTTTAATGCTAAATAGCGAAATGACCTACGTATATCAGCCTGGGAAGCATTGTTGCTAACCCCTAATACCTCGTAATGGTTTATCACTTTTATGTATAATGTGACGATGTACTAAATAATGATTTTTATTCGGTCATTTTATAGTGCATGCACAAAAAACTTTAGCACATGGCACACATGAACTTTTTCCGCATCAACAATTAACCCGATATGATAAAATATGTTTTTGCAAATTAAATAATGTAAATAATGAAGTTTGGGATTCATATTAGATGATTCTACCTCTGACATGGTCTGAACAACTCGAGCTATTAAGAATTGGATCGATATCTTATATTGTTGATGTTGCTATGTGCTTAATCCATTTGATGATTTCTACCTTACCAAAGAATGATGAGAGGTTTGTCTGAATATTTATACACTTAAGAGGAGTACTAACATGATTACGAGCCACACACATCATACTTGTATCAAGCTAGCTTAGTTTTTAATATGGTAATACTCTGGTGTCATCGAGCAATACTTTAGAAAATGTAAGTTTGTCATCTTATCAATATGTAACTTATGACGTATGCCATAGTACTGCCATTAGTAGCAATCTAGTAGATGGTAACACAATACACAAAAACAAGGTCCTCACTGGATTCTTGGCCATATATCATAATATGGATAACGTTAAGGGTAATAATAATGACATCACGGCAAACTTTGCAAAAAATTTCTTGCATTTTATAGAGCATATGGATGTCTACCTGAATATAAACAATTAATTTCAATTTGAAGTATATGGAAACAAATATCCATTGCTTATCTCTGTCTAGTGATGGTCAATTATGAATTCAATTAGCGCTATGGAAGAAGAGATCAGATCTCAAGTTAATTATTTATCAAAATTAGATTTGCCTGGACAGATTGGTTTAGATCGTTGTTTAATTATAGGAGCTGGAGATTCTTATGCCGCAGCTTTAGTCGCAGTCTATGCTTCCAATCATAAAATAGCATGTTGTAATCCAATAGATGTTGTTGTTAATCCGGAAATTATAAAAAAAAATTATTATCGCAGAATATACATAGTTTCAGTTTCTGGAAATACGCAATCAAACATACTCGCTGCTAAGATTTGTCGCAGATATAAAATACCTGCTACAGCAATTACCTCTATGCCAAACAGCAGGCTTGCAAGAATCTGCAATAACGTGATCGAGCTCAAGTATAAAAAGGCGGGAATTCCAACATCGGGAACGGCAAGTTTCATGTGTAGTATGTTATGCTGCCTTTCTTTAGTAAGAAAAGTCGGCGATTTTAAAAATCTGGCACGTATCTATGTGCAATCATGCAATGAAGCTAATAATTTCATCAATGCGATCCCACAAAGGGTATCATCTTACATATTTTTAGCAAACGGGATACTATTTCCTATATCTGTTTATGCAATGCTGAAGATAAATGAGATCTTTGGGTTAAAGTCTTTTGCTTATCAGTTTGAGGAGTTTTGTCATTCTCCATTGTTTAGCATCAAAATGAACGACAAATTAATTATATTTAGAAATAATAAACACGATCTCGGAGGCAGTAAGAAGTTTTGTGACCGATTAACGAAATTGGGTTTTTCGAAACCGTTTATAATAGATTGCAGCAATCTCTCTTTGACAGATCGTTTGTTAAAATCAACCTTTTTCGTACAATTGTTTGTCCTCAGACAATCCCTAAGGAAAGGATTACAGGATTGTTTCTTTTTGAGAAACAAAAGCTTGTTAGAGCTGAGTTCAGACCTTATCTACAGGTAACGATATATATGCAACAATAATAATAGACAGTAAATAGAATGTGAATGATTCGCAAAAAATATCTATTTTAGATTATATTAAAGAAAAATATGTAATATTCTCCTATAAAAAAACTGCATTGGTACTACTATAATTATAACCAGTATTAAGTTGCTTAAAATTGCTGATAAAATGAATATTAGATACTTTCACATCTTTTAAATTTGATACGTGCTAAAGTAGTTTTTACCCATGCACCCAGATGATCTGAATAGAATATGGATTTGCCATGAGTGCAAATGTAGCTTTGTCTTTCGCTCAGATGTTGACGATCATAGAACAAAATTAGGTCACTTGGAGATAGAAAAGTATGATTTAAGATCGGGTAAATTGCTTGCATAATTAAATTCCATTCTGGCTATTTCTTCTGCTTTTTATGCTGGCCTAGGTAAGTAATAAAAAACACGTCCAAAATCTATTTATCTTCGAATGGAACATTTGAAGTTAATGGGCAGACTGTTTGGAAGGAAGCAGAACACTGATTATGATTCGTACAATGATCCTTCCAAAAAACTTACAGAAGATAGAAACAATACTGATCGATCGGACTGGCAGAAGCACGAGTTATATAAAAAAGGCATTGACCAAATGGCAAACGAGAAATTGGAAGATGCCATACGAAGCTTTGAGTTAGCCATAAGGATTGATCCAAATTATGTTGATGCATGGATTAAGAAAGGTTATGCTTATTTCCACCTAGGCGAATATGTAGTAGCGATCGGATGTTATGATAAAGCTCTGGATATCGACCTCAATAACGCCGAGGCATGGAATTTAAAAGGCTTAGCCTATTACAAGATGAGAAATTACGACCAAGCTATTGTAGCATGCGAAAAGGCGGTGGATATTAATCCTAATGACGCAATGTCTTGGTACAATAAGGCCTGTTATCTTACATTAACAGGCAAGGTCGATGATGGCATGGAAGCGTTGAAACGCTCAATAGAAATAGATATCTCAAATGCAAAGAGAGCAGTACGTGACAGAGATTTTGATAACGCTAGGGCAGAGGAGGGTTTTCAGCGAATTATTGAAGTCGTGGTTTTAGAGTCGATACGACAGGGATATGATTATGTTGGTAAGATTGTCTGGATTACCGGTATGGGAAGACAAGAAGTCGAAGATGCTATGGAGAGGCTATCATTGAAAGGGCTTACTCGCAAGATAGAAAAGAAGTCGATTACAACGAAAGATGAATATTATGAGATTGCTAGCGAAATTGCAGATAAGGTAGGGGTTACGAAGCGGTCAGGTTTTTTTGGAAAGAGCAAGGAGGTATATGCTCCACTACAACAATTAAAGGACATAAGTGAGGTTCTAGGAAGAGCTAAAGATTTTGTGGAGAAAGGTGATCTGAATGGTACCGTCGATAGCTTTGATGAGCTAATTAATCCAGCAAAACATGGTTCAGCAATGATTGAGCAATTCTTTGATGAACATCGAGACCTGCGGCTGTTTCAAATTCGATTAAAAGATAAAGGACAAGGCTATCTTAATTCACACAGATCTGATTTAATAAAGTTGATTGTGGATATTGATGCTAAAGTCAGAAGAGGTGCAGTTACCAATCCTGCCAAGGATTAATTGATCTAACAACCAAACCACTAAACACCGAATTAAAAGCCGCCCAGCCAACGAGCCAATTCATTGAATTATGAATTCGCAAGTTTTTCTCTGCTCACTGCTGATATTGATAGATACGTTAAATATATGAACAAGTACAAGAGAGGAAGTTCATGACAAAATGTGGACAAAAATACAGACGTATTGATAATTGTTATTGTGAAAATAACAACGATAATAAAATACCTGTAGCTCCGATATTTGGAATGGCTAGGCTCATTACTACTATTGTAAAACTCATAGCTAAGAAGATGGTTGGTGTAGGAACCAACAACAAGCACAATATAAGCTATACTCCACAGCGTACCTATTCTAAGTTATTATTATCTTCTCAGACTTCATTTAACACAATAGAAGGTTAGAAAAAAGTGGCAGCCGCAGCAGAAAAGAGAATCAAAATACCAAACGAGATAAAATATGTTATAATAGCTGTCATTGGAATTGCTATTTTCTGGATTGGTATTAGATTTGCATTTGGTGTTAACAACCCTTTTTATGTTGTAGCCAGTGAAAGTATGGTTCCTAACCTCAAAGTTGGAGACTTACTGATGGTGCAACATGCAAATCCTCCTTCTTCTTCCCCTTCTTCCTTTAACAATTTGAAAGTAGGTGATATTATAGTCTTTAAATCACCAGGAGTAAGAGAAGACACAGGACAGCCAGAAGTCATAGTTCATAGGGTGAGGCAGATCTATATTACACCCCAAGGAGAAAGAGTACTTAGAACAAAAGGTGATGCTAATCCACATTCTATTTATTTAATTGATTATCCCATCCTATCAAACAATTACATTGGAAAAGTAGTTTTTATTATTCCTGGTGTAGGTCTGGTTGCTAGAGCTATTAGTCCTCCAGTAAACTATATACTTATTGCTGTCATACTTGTTATACTTTTCTTCTTGATCTTTAAAAGAGGAAGAGATCAAGGAAAAGAACAACAGACAGACACGGAAGGCGGCAGCGTAACTGGTTAGAATCGAGAAAAAAGATATTGAAGAAACAGATGGAGACGATAGCGGATATACTGAGTAGCTAATATAGTAATATATTTTGATTTTATTTTAGAATCTTGAAGTGAAGCTTGAATTTTGAATTAATTGATATAAGATGTTAGTTCACCAATTGCTGAAGTACCAGTATATATCTATTAATACTAGAAAAAATATAGTATAGTGTTATGGAAAAAATTTTTGCAGATGTAAGCGAAAAGGAGATTACAAGAGCTATTGCGACTATGTTCCATGAAACAATGTCGGAGTATACTGATTCTGATGTGATAATTATTGGTGCGGGACCTGCTGGATTGACAGCTGCCAGAGACTTGGCTAAGAATAAAATAAGAACACTTCTCATAGAGCAGAACAATTACATCGGTGGTGGGTATTGGGTAGGTGGATATATGATGAACCCAGTAACCGTCCGCGCACCAGCACAAAAAATATGGGATGAGCTAGGCGTGCCATATCGCAAAATAACTGATGGACTGTATGCTACTTGGGGGCCTCATGCTTGCTCAAAGCTTATAGCTTCAGCCTGCGACGCCGGCGTGAGGTTCTTGCAATTGACAAAATTTGATGATTTGATATTGAAAAACAAAAATCGTGTAGGGGGGGTTGTAGTTAATTGGATGCCTGTCTCTGCTTTACCCAGAAATATTACTTGTGTAGATCCGGTGGCGTTAGAGAGTAAAATTGTAATCGATGCGTCAGGCCATGACTCTGTAGCTGTAAAAAGATTGATGGACCGCGGCTACGTAAGGTGGAAGGGTATGGATCCGTTATGGGTGGAAGGAAGCGAAGATGCAGTGGTCGGGCATACTGGTGAAATATTTCCAGGTCTAATTGCGACTGGAATGTCCGTAACTGAGACACACGGCTTACCAAGAATGGGACCGACATTTGGTTCAATGTTATTATCCGGAAGAAAAGCTGCAGAAATAGCATTGAGCAAACTTAGAGAGATCCCTGTCCAATTAGGCAGATAAACGAAACTAAACGAAACGAAACGAAGATGGAGTAGCAGGCCAGAGAAGTTAAATGGGCTAATGGCCGATTATTTAACTTCTACAATTTTTGATTCTGATGAACCCTCCTGCATACATGACTAAGGATACTCGGTTAAAATTGTCTTAGTAGAAAAAAACACAATATCTTATCAGCATTTCTATCTAACTACGAATAGCCACGTTACCAGCAGAGCGCCACCAAAAAGTCCTGATTTTTTTCTCAAAATCGTTACAAACTAAATTTCATCTATAGGGAAAATTAAATTTGCTTTATTCACCAATACCAAAGTGAAAATTCGGAAAGTCGATCAGCAAATACTTTTCTTACCTCGCAAAAAACTTATTAATCTTATATGGAAGATATATACAACTGAATTAAAAGTTGTTTTGTGCTGATTTTCTTATGAATCTTTCTAAATTTGGTAATTTCATTGAACATCTTAATTGAAATAGTTGATCGGTAAAGCATGGGTTGCGAACAAATTATTAAATGGGCTTCATTTTTATATGGTAATTTCGTATGCCAATTATCGATAGCATGGTGCCAAATGAAGAAGGAGAAGGGGAGCAAGGAGGACTGGAAGGACATACACAAGACAAGCAAAGCAAACCCCCTTCGTCGAATATGGCTACACGTTACGACGTAATAATAATCGGATCGGGTCCTGCAGGATATACTGCTGGAATCTATACTTCACGAGCCAAGCTTAAAACTTTGATTATATCAGGCATGCTTCCAGGCGGCCAATTAATGACCACAAGTGAAGTAGAGAACTACCCAGGTTTTCCTAATGGCATCTTTGGGCCAGAACTTATGATGAATATGCGACAGCAAGCGGAGAGGTTTGGATCTATTGTGCTGGACGACGAGGTAATTGCAGTAAATTTTAAGCAGAGGCCCTTTATAATTACAACTCCTTCTGAAATCTTTGAAACAGAGTCAGTCTTGGTATGCACTGGCGCATCTCCTCGTAAGCTCGGGATTCCTGCAGAACAGCATTTTGCTGGTAGAGGAGTGTCATATTGTGCTACTTGTGATGGCCCATTTTTCAAAGGTGAGGACATAGTCGTTGTTGGAGGGGGAGATACAGCTATTGAAGAAGCCACCTTCCTTACAAAGTTTGGGAAATCTGTGAAAATAATCCACAGAAGAGATACTTTACGTGCTAGTAAGATTCTTCAAGAAAAGGCTTTTGAGAATCCAAAGATAAGATTTTTGTGGAATAGCGTGGTCTCTGATATCAAAGGTGATAAGAAAATGGCAAAAGTAACTGTGAGGAACATAAATGATGAAAATGAACAGGAAATCTCAGCTGGTGGATTATTCGTTGCAATAGGACATGATCCTAACACGGCGATATTCAAGGGAAAGTTGGAATTAGATGATAAAGGCTACATTATATTAAAAAACCAAACAAGAACCAGCGTCGAAGGCGTCTTTGCTGCAGGTGATGTACATGATTATAGATACAGACAAGCAGTTACTGCTGCGGGTTTCGGATGTATGGCTGCTATCGATGTGGAAAAATGGCTTGCGGAGAAAAAAGCACAAACAAAACGACAGGAAATACCAAAACCAGAATATATTCATGAAAGGAAGCAGCAGCAATAATAGTTATGGTAATACAATAATACTAAGTGATGGATTAGAGTTATCTGCAGTTAGAGATATCACATATATGTATACATCAAATAAAAGCCAACTTCAAACAAAACCATATGCTACTTGTGTACTAAATATTGAATATTAAACAGGGGATTGGCTAAGATGTGGTATATACAGAAATGATTAGCCTCTTAGAACCATAGAGATTATCGTTAGAATAGTGTTGAGATAAAGTGGATTGGTCTTTGCACTAATGACAATATTAATTATAATAACAAGTAAAATGGACCATAGAATTGTCTAATCGAATGTTTAAGTTAAGTTTATTCTGTCAAATCTAATCGTACTGTATTATAGCATGAATCATCTTAAACCAGATATAGTATAGTCACGTCATACAAACGATAGTTATGAACCACACAACTCTAGGAACTATAGTGGCTATCTCAGTGATAGCTGCATT
>DATFDI010000035.1:0-7041 GCA_035252175.1 Nitrososphaeraceae archaeon | reverse complement strand
GAAGGCATCATGTAAATTAACATAGGACGCATTTGTTGTTGTTGCATTTCCATAGTCATTTTGTTTACGTAAGCCTGCTTCTTTTTCAATTCTTCAATTTGAGATTTATCATGTTTTTTTATTGCATTTGTATACTCTTTCAGCCATTCGTTGGTCTCCTTCATTATCTTATTCATCTTCTCTATATCCGTGGTTTTCTTACGCAGTATTGCCATAGCAAAGTTCAATCCAATCGTAATTATGGCGGCTACTATTGTAGCTGTAAGTTGTTTCATTTGCTGTTGCTATGTCTATGGCACTCCAACAACACTTACGCTAGACCTTACGTTGAAGTGGCTTGCTAAGCCCTTGATATCGCTGCAATTAATCCTGGCATTTACCTTATTGTTTCCTTCTTTTACTGAAGAATATTTGGAAGTAAGAAGAGCATTCCATTTTGAATAGTCATTAGATCCATTGGGACCAGCTGGAGCAGCATTTTGATTTGGCTTTATGCCATTCAAATTAACAAGAATACTACAAGTAGACGTCGAATTATCTATCGATTTTCCTGAAACTTTGAGATCTTTTCCTACTGATACTTGCTCTCCTTTATTTGGTGCTGTTATATTGACTGCATCTGATAGCTTTTCTGCAACAGCCGGGGTTGTTACTGTTCGTGCTGTACCTGTAGTTGTTGCTGTCGACAGCGATGATGAGTATGGTGAGGATGTTGTTGTTGTTGCTGCTGTTGCTTGAGAGCTTATTCTGAGCTGTATCTTATAAGAAGTATTCCACCAACCGTACCCTCTGCTTACATCTAAATTAGTATATGGATATTCTGTAGTATTGTATGGAAATGGCTTGACTTGAAACGTTGCTAATGGATTTGTGTTAAGATATATGGTTCGTAGGTTTGCTATGGGTTGTTTTAGAACATCTTTAGATATAGTACGTACAAATCTGCTATCAGATATCATGAGAACTTTTGCATTTTTTATATCCTTTGAAAGTCCATGTTGAGCATCTACCATTCTAAAGCTGAAGGTCTCATTTAGCACAAACCTAGGTATCCAGAAAATACTCCAAACAGGATGGGGACCAAGTAAAATTACGTTGCTATTTATGTTACTTTTGCTACCTACACTAGTATCATTAGCACTACTAATACTGCTACTGCTATTATCATTATCATTATCATTATCAGTAAGTGAAATTTCTCTGGCCACTAAAGCAGATACCTCAAAAAATGATGAATTAATATTTGTAGTTATTATCATAATAGTACTTACTAATCCAAAAATTGCTATCCCTGAAATTGTAACCAAGGGTAATATACGACCAACAATAATCCTTTTTTTTCTGCCAATTATGTTCGATACATCAACTATCAATACAGCAGCAGCAATAGAGAATAAAGGAAATAGCGGAACAAGATGAAATGGCATTACCCAATTTATTTTATAAAGAAATATTAAAAAGGGAATAGCCCAGAGCAAAAGGAAGTATTCTCTTTTTATTACTACTGCATAAATTAGACCAGCAAATCCTAAGATAATGAAAACTGGATCAAAAATAAAGCTATCATTTAATGCTGCTACTAGTGGCGCTTGTCCTAATCTTGATGCTTGGTAAATAACCCTGTCTAACCAATAATCAAATGAATATCCAACCGATATACTATAGAGCGGCCAAATTAATGGTATTAAAATTACAGGAATAAACCATAGTCCCAGCATCTTGATATTCATTGTATTTAGGTGAAATAATTTTAGTAGACGTTTTGAATAACCATCAAGTTTGTCATTGCTGCCAGCATTTGTATTTGTATAAACAAAGAATCCGATAACCGGAATCATTGTAAATGCTGGAACCTTCGTAAAGATAGCTAGACCTAAAAATATACCTGAAAGTAAAACCAAGCTAGTTATCTTAAAGGTCTTCGAATTTTTTGCTCCTATTATGAGAACAGCAGCATTTTGAATCCTTTTTGAATCTTTTAGATAAACTGCAGCTAATATGGATGACAATATAAGAGGTAACTGAATGGATTCTAGGAATATTCTTCTAGTCATCCAGCTCAACGGCATGACTCCAAATAGGATAGAAGCAATCAAAGCTATTGTTTTATTGTTGTATCTGCGTTCAGCTATTTTGTAAATAAGAAAAGTATCGACAACTGCAAGCAAACCTACTAAAGCTCTTGGGACAAGCCAGAGCATTTCAGTTGTGTTTACTGCATCACTAGTGTTGCTACTTCCCTTGGTAATTATAGAAGGGTCCAATGAACCAGGGTAACCAACTAATCGTAATGTTCCTGCCAAAAATATTTGGCCGAAATATGGATGATCGATTGGATTAGGAAACACATCTTTTGACTCTTGAGGACCCAGTCCATTTAACACCTCCATAGCCCTTCTCATATAATGCCCTTCATCGTGGTCTATAGATGGAAATCCAATAGGATTAAACAGATGAGTAAACGCTGATAATGCAAGAGGAATTGCTATCACTATGGCTTGCTTACGCGCGATTAAATTCTTAGGTAAGCTTTTAAGAATCAGCTCTATCAGATCTATTATTGTCACAAATATTATAAACTTTTTAGTTATTTTGATATCAGCCTTCTTATTTGAAAATTGAAATAATTTTTATCTATTATAATCATCAGTGCAAACCTATGCTTATGATATTTGATGGACTCGATTACAGTTGACAGATATTAAGATACAGTTTAACAAAAGCTAAAAAGGGATCTCAAAAGTAAACTTTATTTCATTGAGTTCATTATTGCCCAATTTATCACTAAACAGCCTTAATGAAGTTCAGTCGACTTACATCTCCTATTTAAGATCCTGGGTTATTATTTGTCTTTGTCTTTGTCTGCATACATTAGTTCGGCTAATGTATCTATACCGGCTTTTGCAGTATACATTACGCTATACAGTATAGAATATCAATTTTCCAGTCGACTAGCAATTCCATGAAGTTGGTTGTTGTTCTATATGTTGTGTTTATGTTGCTGTTATTGTAGTGTTTGTTGGAGCTACCGGTCAAGATGGTGATATAGATAATTACTGAGCAGAAGATGAGGTGATATTTTTATGGTAACAAAGGTGGCAGCCTGAGAAGCTTTGGAAATCCTGGAATGTCTGGTAATTGTGGTAACGGTCCACCAAAGTCAGGTGATTGATTCTTATCTTCTGGTGATGACGAATTAGTAGGCTTTGTCTGTGGCGGCCTAGCCTGTAAAGTTGCTGTTAGATCCATTATCTGTCCATTTCTATTTACTGTAAGCTTGATATTATCTCCCACATTCTTTTGCGATTCAATATATTTATAATATCATCAATTTGCCTTACAGGATGACCATCTATCACAATTATAACGTAGCCTGGTTATGATGGTGTTGAACTGATATCATCTTAAGTATCTAATCCTTTCAGATCAGCTTTGTCAGCTGGACTGTCTGATAGGACAGAACCTACTAGTACTACTCCTTTATAATTTGATGGTAAACCAGCAGCATTTGCAAGGTCAGGAGTTATTTTTCCACCTGAGATTCCAAGCCATGGATGAGCATAACTATCATTTTTTATTAGCAATGGTACTCTTTAGCGATTGTATTTGATGGAATTGCAAATCCTACGCCAGAGTATACGTCTGTACTAGAAAATATGGCAGTATTCATTCCTATAACCTGTCCTTGGCTATTTAACAATGGTCAACCGGAATTTCCTAGATTTGCTGCAGCATCTGTTTGAATTGTATCCGGTATAGAAAATCCAGTATCAGAATTGGCAATAGTCTTCCCTTTGCGCCTGCTATACCTGTTGTTATAGTTCCACTAAGACCAAATGGGTTACCAATAGCTATTACTTGTTCTCCAGGTCTTATAGCAGAAGAATTTGCAAGAGGAAGTGGTACAATACCCTTCTCTTGTAAAAAATCTCATATGATTTGAAGCACTGCTAGGTAAGAATTAGGATCTTTTCCTATAACATTTGCAGAATATGTGTTTCCATCTGTAAAGGTGACACCATCTCTAGTCGTACCATCTATAACATGGTAATTGGTAACAATATGACCCTGGCTATCATATACAATCCAGAACGTAATGCTGTGCTTCTACCGGTTGCAGGGACTCCATTTTGAATAATGATCCCATTTGGATTTGATGTGGTACTTGCGATTTGAACAAGAGTTTTCTACTTTCTCGAAGACATTAGGTAATGAAGATGAAGAGTAAGGAAATGTCGAAGGAGAGAAAGATGGCATAGTCGTATTTTCTAGATTGTGATTGGGCTACTGCAGCTGCGCCATTTTTCATATAATAATTGAGATAGTCGCATAAACTGCGAGTATACACTATTATCCTTAACAATAGACAGAGAAAGTAAGACCATCGCAAAGGAACTAGCCAATATATACACTGCTCTGAATCTAAGTTTTTTTAGTTTTTCTCTCATATTTTCTTATAAAAGCATTGCTTAACTATAAGAAAATACGGTCTTCAGCAGTTATATAATGGAGACGACTCCCATTCATACCTATAGTATAGCTTTTACTTTAAGGTAAAAACTGAATTTTTTTAGAATGGATAATAACAAGATATCACATGCTCTGACTATTATATCACTTACTGGCGCAAACACCGTAAGATTGACAGCAATTGCGTAGTATTCTGCACAGATATTACTTGCTAGGATAATCCTAATTTAGTTCACTTAGCTCACTTAGTTGATTCTTTATGTCTTTAAACCTATTTCTTAAGGTTACGTCTGTTATTCCAGCTACATAAGAGATTTGTTTTTGACTTATGTTCTCACCAGTTCTGATAGATGAGATATAAAGAACAGTAGCTGCTAATCCCATTGGATCTTTGCCAGCAGATATCTCGTTTTTGACGATTTTTTCCAAGATGCTGAGTGCATGACGTTTGGTCTTTTCAGTCAGGTTGGTCCTATTTGCAACTTTGGCAAGACACTTGACTGGATCAACATTTGGAACTTTATAGTCAAATTCAAGCATTAACTGCCTATATGTCCTTGCAATATTCTTTAGTGTTAGATTACTACTTTGAGCAATATCCTTCATTGTTTTTGGGACACTTAGGTCTCTACACGCAATATATATAGCAGCACAAATTACTGATGCTATCGATCTACCACGTGAAAACTGTCTTTGCTGGGCCTTTCTATACAAATACGCTGTATTTTCAGTCACTGCATACGATAGTCCAAGTTTATCTTTTAGTGTGTTAAGTAGGTTAAAGGCTGTCTTGAGATTTCTATTTGATGAAGTACTTAATTGTACTCTAAAATCCCATGTCCTTAGTCTTTGCATTGTGGTATGGACTGCTGCATCTATTTTGTGTCCACTTGCATCCCTATCATCCTTTGCTATGATGGTAGTAAATCCTACGTTATGGCATTCTAAAGAGATAGGTATCCTTGTCCTGACTCTTGTATGGTCTATTTGTACTTGGCTAGATACAAACCTTTCTGAATGACTTGTATCTTCGACTTTATCTGATATCACCACACCACAATTGCTACAAATGATTTCAGCTGATTGAGGATCTGTGACTATTTTGTTACCTTTCTTGCATACATAACACGTGTCTTTATTTGGAAAAGGCATTATCTTTATTATTTCCAAATACAAAGGTATGTGTTATAAGTAATTTTCTATGCACTGATTGTTATTAGTAAAGGCTTCCCCGATCAATGAGTGCGTGAATTTGGGAAAATATAGTAGGTATTTGTAACATCTAATAGTACAGGACAGTTAAGAAAAACCTCTATTCCTCCACTTCTTTAACAAGTATTGCTCGTGTACTTAATGTCGATCGTATTACACATATTTAATGTACATTAAGAGTAACTTATCACATGAGATATGAACCGAATGCAGATTTAATGAAAATTCCATTTAGGTCGATCTGCTAATCCTAAATACATATTCTCTATACTACTACGGAAATCTTCCAATTCCATATTGAAGCCAATATAATCTGTAGTTGAATTATATCTATTAATCAAGTCCGTAATGACACTCTGCACGTAATGGGGCGGATAAAAGTCTTGAAGCATTCTTTCAATGTCTTTAAGATTTCTTTCTATTTCCTGCTTTTGCAAAAATTCCTTGGCTCTATTACCGCATATTGAAATAAATGATACTTGTAAAGTATAGGATTATTATTATTGCTATTCACGCTACCTATAGAATTACCAACTTTCGCGTTATTGCCTGATATTATGTCTTCTGTGGATTGTGCAGCATATATTGAAGTGTTCCAGGCTGATGGGCGAGATTTTCTGTTAACGGACAGAGGATCACCATATTGATTCTGATGAACAACAGTAGCTCTGCCACTATTCTTTCTATTCTTGTTTCTATATAACAGGGGATCCCTTGGCTGATATTTTCCCGATACCCTACCCACCAGATACTCGAGAAATCTTACAATCTCAGCTTTGCCGAAATGAATGTTTTGATTATGTCTGTTAGCGTTATATTTTCTGGTGAAGTCTTGCGCACATATTGAACATACATATGAGGGCTTTCTTATTAGATTTGAAATCATTCCTTCGTCTATATTATAAACACAGCTTCAGAATAGAAAATCTTTGCAAGATTACCATCTTTTCAAGCAATAAGGAGCAACGGAGTCGCTCTTTACCATAGAATTTGCGTATTAGAATTAATATACTATTCATCTTAAAGACATGTTATTGATTTTGCATCTATCGAATCCATACACAAGTCACTTAAGTGCTACTAATCAAGATTAGCATGAAATCCTAGTAATCGGTTTTTTCCACAGAACACTGTCTATAATTGAAGTACTAGCATCAATTATTATGCTATTTTTGTACTGGAAAAAATAAACACATAGATTACGTCTTCTTTGATCTTGTATTTATCCTCCATTGCCACCTAAAGCTTTGTCTGCTATGCCTAAGTGCATCAATGCTCCTTGATTATCACCAGCCTTTAGTGCTTTAATACCTTCGTCTAAATGCATCTTTGCTGATTGGTCAGTAAGACCTTGGTCTG
>DATFDI010000034.1:0-4658 GCA_035252175.1 Nitrososphaeraceae archaeon | reverse complement strand
ACATTAGTCTCCAGCTACCCTATTAACGATATAATACCAACAATTTCTGATTCGGGGCCTTATGGAAAATGGATGAATACATTATTAGAAACATATGATGGTGTGATATTTGCTCGCAAATTCTGGAAAGGAGTAGCGTTTAATCTAGCTTAACTTGTTAGATGGTGGCCACAAGGACTTATAAGGTTTGATGCATAATTAATAATGTCTTAATATATGTTAAATAACAAACTTGCGAAAAGGAATAAAGTTTATGATAATTCTAACAATAGTAATAAAAATATTGATGTTTCATCTCATCTTGATCTCGACACCTATTTAATCGACGATTTAGACCAAAAACTACTTGAACTTCTACGAAGAGGCTATGAGAATAAAAAGATAGCTATAGAAGTAAAAACACCACTTAGTACCATTCAGCGAAGAATAAGAAATATATTTCAAAACCAATATGTCAGCAGAAAAAATGAGTTAAACTACAAGAAATTAGGATTAAGAAAAGGATATCTTCAGATTTCACTGAGGTAAGTCCTATGAAGTAGCACAGAAACTAGCTGGCACTAACGGCATAATAGCTGTGTCAGAGGTTATGGGTAATGACTTTGATATTTTATGTACTTGTATATTCAAAAATACTGATGAACTATTTGACTTAATAGAGAATATTAAAACAATTGAAAGAGTAGACAAAGTAGCATCGGCAGAAGAAGTACGTAGTTTACCAGCAGAGGTGAATGCCTGGATGGAGAACTCAAGACGCTAACACAGCAAATTCAAAAGATGGAAACGACAGGATTATCATCAAGAACTGCTGCTTCCAAGAAAAAGTGACTTAAACTCCCCTTTTCAAAACCACGGTACATTCCATCCTATTAGGCTAGCCCATCCTACCATCGTAGCCAATGTCTGGCTAATTTACCTTTAAAGTATTAGAGCCGCGTTATTTCCCTCTATAACTTCTTACATGTGAGTTAGAACAATAACCACAATAACCATTAGTAGATGCTCTGTTATGGCATATGCATTCACACCTACTACCAAATCCAGAAGAAAATCTTCTTCTCATATCTTATCCTACATACCCTATTTACTTCTGTATTTAAAACACATGTAAGAAATAAGTAGAGTAAATTAGATAATGTATTATATACAATACAATACTGCCATAGAACATTATGATGACTACTAATGATAATAAACAAAAGGTTGAAGAAAAAATAGGTGAAGCCCTCGGTTTGGAAATGGCTGCCCAAAAAGCAGTAGAAGAGCTTGGTTCAAAAGGGTTGTTGGATAAAGGAGGAATGAAAGATAAACTGGAAAAGATGAGAAATCAGGCCAATAATCATCAAAAAGATCTTGAGGAATTAATGCTATCGACATCACTAGAGTTAGATTCTATTAATATCCAAAAGATAGCAAATGAAACTGCACAAAAAGCTTCTGAGATGATGAGTACATATCTTGGTGAAAGCCCGGATTCCTCTGAAGCAATTGAATTTCTTTGTTTGGCCGAAGGAAGAGAAGTAACACATTATGAAGTTTTAAGTGCCATGACAACAAAGCTAGTCAAAGACAGAAAATTCTCAGCCAAAGTAAAAGCAATTTTAGAGGAAGAAAAGAAGCATCTTCAACTTTGTACTAGATTAGCTAAACAGATAGCAGTGGAATAGAAGAGTCTATGAACTAAGCGCTAATTTTTTAGTGCAACTGAAAAGAAGATATCAAGTCATAATGGCCCGACTGCTTTTAGTAACTGTAATAACTTGCTGCCAGACTTATTTTCTAGTGGCAGCTCCAGCACACACCACACAATACACATACAAACTGTGTTCTTTTCTTACAATTCTCGCACTCCTGGTACTTTGCTGTCAATGTGTCTCGCAGATACTCATGCATGCTAATATCAATACACGATAGTCATCTATTAACTTATTATACTATTTTTCAAATCAGATACAAGAATTTAAATAAATATTAAATATAAAATATTAAATATTATGGCAGAAAAATTATCAGCGATTACATGTAATGTAGATAAAATCAGAGACATTGCAAAAACAGTAAAAGAAAATTCCAATTGATCATACCTTAATTAGCTCGTTACTCACCTCCACTTTCCATTGATTTCCCCCTAATACATTCCAAACACCAAAACTGCGATTGTGAACCAATACCACCGCTAGTAGTAAGAGTTTTATTTACTTGTAAAGAGTAACAAATCTGCTGCCCCAGAAATTTAGCAAATAATTAGATTAGGGAATTTACCATTCTTTGTCTGATGGTTTGTCATTATTATTTAGTTTGTTTGATTGATGATGTAATGATCTATATGCTTTATCCCAACACTCAGAACATATCCATTTGTAGCCTGTCATACGTGAACTGTATAATGGGAGCCTTGTAACGAATTCGTTTTTATCTTCTTCTTTTATCCATATCCTGACATGTTGAAGTTCTTCGAAGTTGATTATTAGAAGTTTCTTTCCTTCAATCGTTAGATCCATTCACAGCCTATGTCAGATTTCTAGTCATCTATGGAATGCTATTATAGCACCTACTATGTGGGTTGCTTCCCATTCCAAATTCCATTTGAAGTGTATTTGAACTGTATTTGACGCTTACTTTATAGCTTTGTTATAGTATACAAAGAACATGGTCTGTCTACACATGATATAGACAAACTTTTGAATGTTCTAGAGAATGCTAAGAGATATGGATTTGGGGGCAAAGAAATAGCCAAATCAACTGATGCTGTTCTTGCAGTAGCTGGCTTTGTATGTCAGAATGCGGGGAAGCAGCTAATTCGTCGACTTCCAATTTTGCTGAACCAATATGCAAATCTTCTTGTATAGCTTTTCTAAGAGCATCCTCAACTTTTGCTTTCAGACTATACTTTTTATTTTCAATGAATCTCTGAACATTTCCATAAATAAGGAGAGATTCGCTGCCAAAAAAGCACATACTCGGAGGATAAGTAATAAAGCTTGATAAAAAACAGCAAAAGTTTATCTGATATATTAATTCCTTCTGAGAACCTTAACCAAGAAGAATACTTTATCAACAACAAAGAGAAATAAGATACTTAATTATAAAGAAACGATTTAAAATATTAGCTATAGTAGTAGCATACGCTCTCCTTGAACTAATATTGTTAACAGCTGCCACGAAATGATACGACATGCAAAAGGTAATAAGCGCGAATGTCCATAGTATTGATATCTGTGTGCGAAAAGATACAAAGTAGGTTTAGGCTTACGAAATATCCTTAGTAGTGCACAGAGAGCCCTGCAGAGTAGGTGAGAGGAACTTTACTTCTGAATAAGGAGTGAAGGGATCTTGCCGAGTCTACAGGGATTTTCAAATTATAATTCTGTAATATTGATAGGAGTTAGGTTCAATAACAAGTAATAATATTTTTCACAGTTATGTCAGAGAGCATTCATAACAAGACTATTTTGAGTGATGCAATAATTGTGTTAGCAAATGCATTTAGAGAATCTGGATATAATCCACCCAGCAAGATAGAAGTTGACTCTCAAACATTTGATAAAATTCTGGCAAAGCAATGGAACTATACAATATAGATAGTAAAAAAGCAGTTGTAGAACGTAAGTTCTCCATTGCTGATATGATTACAATAGTTGAACAAAAACAGCAATTCAATCATTAGTGCTCTCTCTTTCAGATGGATATGATGTATTATTCCAAAATATGGATTTAGACATTGTCGAAATGTGATCTTTAGATAATGTTATTCTATAGTGAGATCAATAGTTCATATTGGATAAGCCTTTATTGCTCAAGTGAAAACTAAAGATACTCTTAGTTCTTTCCCTTGTTAGAAAACCCAGTAGCATGGCTCAATGCTATGGGGCTACACTAACAAATATGTCAACTTGTACGAAATTCTCAGTGGTGTACAGAATGTTGTTAAATAACCATTACATTATTAGCACTTCTCAAATGACATATTTGATATGGCTACGGCGATAAACAATATTGATGTAATCAATTTGAGATTTGAAAAATGAGTGCCCAAGAACCGCCTATTCGGGCATCTTGTTTTTCGCTGCCTTGCATATCAATGTCGCGACTTCCTCGTCTATACCTAGAGTTTTAGACAATTCAGATGAACTAGTATTCAAAAGTGATTTTAGGGTGAAATTATTTTCTACAAGTAGCTGTATCAAGCCAGATGCCAAGTCAAGGGTATGCATTGTCTTTTTGCTATTGTCGTATAAGAAGCCAATACCAGAATCATTACAGGCCGATATTGATTTTCCATTAGCTAACATGATTAGATCTCTATTGTTAGGCATTCTCTCATAGTCTCCCCAGAATACATGGTTTATTACCATTTTAGAATATGATTTACTATTATAATACCTCAATAGATATGACATAATGCTTATAGCATAGTTCCGTATATTACCGTACTACTTCGAGTATGCCAAAACCAGGATACAAATCCATCACGGTAAGTGAACATGTCTACAAGAAATTCTTCAAAGTTTATCAGGAAAACAAAAAAGGATTAGAGATCAAAGGAGTAAGAAGCTTCTCTGGCTATCTTACAAGTATGATGGAGGAGATGATGCTACGATATGAAGTATTTGCCAAACATGCTCCTTACATGGAAAAATTATCTATAGATCAAA
>DATFDI010000033.1:0-11201 GCA_035252175.1 Nitrososphaeraceae archaeon | reverse complement strand
TTGCTGCTGTTGTACTATTTCCTGCTGCAGCAGTACTATTTTGTGCATAAGCACCAACATTACTCCAAAGAGTAAAAATCAATATTCCAAAAGCACAAAGCAGAGCAAGCTTTCCCTTTTCCAACTTAGCTTTCATATATTATTACTTTGGACTCACAATCAGTTATTTATTGTATTAGATTGTATTGACATTATCTTTTCCGCATCGAGTATATAGAAAGCTATGGAAACTGGGTATGATGACTGCTATAATTTAACAAAGTTAACTTAGGTTTATTAGTCGTTGCGAAATAATCGATCCAAATAGAATAATGAACTGCAAAAAATATAACCATAATATAATTTTTATATTAGGTATATTTATTTTGGGTATTCTTGCTTCGTCAGCATTCTTATTGCATTTTAATCAGAACTTCTTGTATTCTGTGTTAGCTGTCAGCAATTCTACGATAACTGATAATACTCAGAACATACATAGGGACACCAATATTAACACTAATAATAGTATTATGCCCACTGCTAAATCAGTTTTTGACACAGGAATTATGTCCTTACCAATCTCTGTATCAGGATATATAATCGATATACCGGACGAAGCACATCACCCTTTAAGCGACAATAAGACAATGAGCCTGAAAAACGCTCATTATATCCCAAGTAATCTTGTGATTCCATCTGGTACTGCTATAGCATTTGTTCATGGTGACCCTAATCATATCCATTCAGAAATTGTAAAGGATGCGAGTTCAAGAAATGTAGTATGGCAGACTATTCCGATAAGACATCCTGGAGGCTCAGATACGAAGATTCTTGGCCCTGGTTCTTATACTATTTCAGATCAAAAATATTCGCCACCTATGGGTGGAAATATAACTGTACAGGGTAACGAGCGGTCAAAAGCAAATGACTTGGTAGTAGGAGGTTTGTTTGTCCCAACACCATCTTTGTCACAATACAAATCAGATTTTGCCTCTGCAGGTTTTCAAATATTATCTGAGTACAATTTCTTAAGTAAGGTAGTACAAAAAGATATAGCTGGTCCTACTACCCTGTTAATCTATTCCACGACAATGCCCATTCAGAATGCAATAGCAAACCTCAAACCAATAATTGCATCGCTGCCATACCGTTGATTGTATCACAATTTCAATTTAAATCTGTATCTATTGGCGACCCTGTTGTGACACACTACTATTATCTTGAACCACTTGAGCGTATGAGAAGCTGTCTTTGAAAAGATTCAAACACGGACCCACGACAAGAAATAATAACAGAAATGCTATGGAAGTGGATCGGATCTAGCGATGGTAAGTCAGACTTTTAAATAAGCCACATTATTTGATCGTCAATCGTTTTAATTACACAAAGAAAATATTCTATTAGTGATTTAGAATCTCTATTATTGCCAATTATCTTCCGCTGACTCGTGGAAATGTTAGTAATAATCTATCTTAACACAACTTATTTATTATTGTTATACCAGAAGATATTATGATAACAATGGAGGTATCTCCAACTTCACAGACAACAACTGTGTTCCTTTCATAGTATCGCTATTCTTCCATATGTTAACCAAAATATCAGAGCTATTTGAGAGGTGTATTATGACCATCTTTTGGGGTATTTCTTGTAGAGTAGTTCATAGATTTATTAGTACAAGACCTTTCGAATTTAACCTAATTCTACAAGATCGGTCTATGCTAGAAGGCAAAGCATGCGATATATAACTGAGAAGTAAAAAATGTTGCATTGTGGCATTATCGAATAAATACTGTCAAGCTTATTTTTAAGACATAAGATTAATTTGGCAACATGGATACTCTATGTTGTCTTAAGGCGATATTTTCTGTATTAGCATTATAATTTAGAATAAGTGCCTCTCTTCCCCATTCAATAATCCAATCAAAGTCGGTGAATTCATCATTATTTGCGGTATTTGTAGTATGATCAGTATAAATGAATTCTAATAGTTCATTTTTTCTGATGTATCCATTTTCACTTTGCTTAATGAGATCAACTATTCTCCGGAATATATCAAATGAAATGATAATGTCACGAAGTGTCTTTTTTCTAACTTTTGGACTAGCTGCAATAAACAAATGTCCTTTTTCAGTAATTGATACATCACCTGATTGAACTTGAATAAAGCCTAACATTTCTCCTGATTCAAGAATTGGCAATAAATGGTCTAATTCTAATCCTTGTTTGGATGCAATTCCTGCTACGTCTGATTTTCCACCCAGATCATCTAATACTTCTAAGAATCCAAGAAGGACACTATAATGGACCTTCGGTATATCCAACTTTTATTATGCTCTATGACATATGAGTCTCACGGGTGATTTAAGCTTTTTATAACCTTCAAATGGCGGCAACTTTGTGTAACTTGAATTTGCCTTACATTATGGAAGTACCATTATGCAATTAGAGTTGTAATTTGGTCTAAATATTCATATATTGCCTTATCACGTTTCTCGCGCGGACGTGGTATATTTATATGAACTTCTTTTACGACTTTTGCAGGCCTGTGACTTAGGATCATGATTTTATCTGAAAGGTATACTGCTTCCTCTACATTATGAGTTACCATTATAACAATATCGGGTGTAGTAAATTCGTTGCTCCAAACCTTCAGAACCTCCTCCCTTAATGCTTCAGCTGTCAGAGGGTCAAGAGAAGAAAATGGCTCATCCATTAGCAGAATCTCTGGGTCAGTTACTAGTGCCCTTGCAATACCGACCCTTTGCTTCATACCACCAGACAATTCTCTAGGATAAGCCTCTTCAAAACCTTCTAAACCTACCTCTTGGATTATACTCAAACTTTTCTGTCGTCTTTGAGCTTTTGGCATATTGATGGACTCTAATCCAAATTCAACATTTTCAATTACAGTCAACCAAGGAAAAAGACCAAACGATTGGAATACCATTGCCATGTGTGGATTTACTTTTCCATTAGTTACATATTGGCCTTTGAATAATACATCTCCAGTTGTACTTGTCTCAAGTCCCAGAATTATCCGCAATAACGTAGATTTGCCACAACCCGACGGGCCAACAATGGAAATAAATTCATTTTTGTTTGCTGAAAGGTTAATCTGCTTTAGAACTGTGGCATGTCTACTATTATCATCAGTGTATTCTTTACTAACGTTTCTAAGTTCAAGCAAAGAAGAAGAATCAGAGCCATCATTCTGACTGATCTTATTTATTTTGGTATTTTCATTCTCTATGCTTCCTGAACTGTATTTATCAGCTTTCATAGAAGTAGCACATAAACAAAACATCGTACGTTAATATATAGAAAACACTATACGTTAGTGCCATATTTTCTAATTACTTTTCCATAAAGCCGTCTCCAGACTAAACGATTAATCATGACGATTACTGCTGACATTACGCCAACTATCAAAAGAATCAATATCGTATTACCTATGTTATATGCAGCTTTGTCTAGAATCGAGCCCATACCCAAAACAGAGTACGTCTTGTTGCCTACTACTAAATATTCTGCTACTATTAGAGAGTTCCATCCTCCTCCCCAACCCGTAATACTACCGGTTATAAACGAAGGATATATAGACGGAAATAAAACACGCTTAATATACTGACTCTTAGTAATCCTAAACGCCCGTGCTGTTTCTTCGATATCTCTAGGTATTGACCGTACCCCTGCAATTAGATTGAATAAAATGTACCATTGCATTCCAGTCAATATCAACAAAATCGATAAGAATTCAAACCCACCGGGCACGTAATTTACAGCAATAATTACAAAAGGAAAAAATGCAGTAGCTGGAATGGCTGCAAAGATTTGAAATAGAGGTATAATACGCTCAAACTTAGAATTATTTGCAATTTTAATAGCGAAAGGGACTGTCCACGATAATGCCAAAAGGTATGCTACTGACAACCGAACATATGACAGTAATAATGCGAGTGGAATTTGCGAAATTATTTTTATGCTGTTAGGTTCATTATAAAGTGAAAAGTACATATTAGACAAAGCAGAAAAAAATTTGTATATTATCACATAGTTTTGAAGTATAATCAATACTACAACCAATACTATAATTGGTAATACAATATCCACAACGATTCTTTTATTTCTGTTATTGCTAAACCATTCATGAACAACAGCAAAAAGTTGAAAATTAGGACAATAAACTATTTTTGACAAAGTTTCTACCAAGCTGTTGGACTTTACGTCTATCAATCGTCTTTTAGTATTGGCCGAATAGTCTAAGAAATGAGTTAACGAGAATGGAGTGGAGTTACGAAAGAGGAGCCTAGCAATATTTTCATTATAAATATACTTTCCTAAAATGCGCAGGTAACGTCTATGAACAATGGCACCTGAAGTTGAAGAGGAAGAGTAATCGTACTTGAAGCGGCTGGCATATGATTCTAGCGGTCTCCAAAAGAAAAAATCAGTTAGCATGATAATTAAAACAAGAATCGCAAGGGCGGCTATAGCCTGTATATAGTGCCCCGAATATACAGAATTACCAAGTAAACTACCTAACCCTCTAAGTGTAAAGGTTTTAGAACCTAATGATATAATTTCTGCTGTTGTAACAAAATACCATCCAGCAGTCCATGATGTGATGCTATTATAGATTAACTTTGGGATACTAGCAGGTAAGTAAAGCCTCCGCAATTGCATTAGCCCACTAGCTCTATATGCATATGACGTTTCTAATAGTTCGGGTGGAATTGATAATACCGATTCGTACACTGAGAATATCATATTCCAAGCCATACTAGTAAATATCAGAAAGATAGCCGCAAGTTCGATTCCTATTATACTTCCATTAAACATTGTGATGAAAAATGCAATTGCCGCAGGAAAAAAACCAAGGATGGGAACTGACTGAAGTATATCTATTAGAGGGATAATTACTTTGGAGGCTAGAGGTTTTCTCGCAGCGGTTATTCCAATTACAATAGCAGCTAAAAAGGATAATCCTAAGGCAGCAAACATTCTATAGACCGAAGATACAGAATCGATTACTAAGCTTATGAAATTTATATTCCAATTTTGAAAGTATGCTTCTTTTTTGTTATCGCCATTATTGCTAGTTCTACTGACTTTAATTATGCTATTGTTATTACCATTGTCACTAGCTATCCATTTGATATCCTGTTTTGGTAAACTATTTATTTTTTCACCAAATGCAGCAGGAATATGCAGAATCTCAGTCACATCATTATTAACAACTAAAAATATCACCCTGCAAAAGAAAGCTGTGTAATAATGAACATTAGAGAAAGTGAATGGGATACCTAAAATGGCCAAACTCACAACAAGAAAAATATTCATTAGAGATTATCAGTCCTATCAGAATCGTTACATTTTATGCATATGTCCTTTACTTATCTTGGTTAGTCTCTGAAAAATCCATATGATCTCATCAAGACTTAGAGCATCTTTACAGCTAGTTGAAAGCATCACGTTTTTACTGTAAAAATATGAATGGCTGGTATCATTATTAAAGTATACACGATCACACAGATAGACGTGTTTTACACATTATTTTCAACGCGACTATCTACCTATGGCTGGTCGTTTTTGGTTGGCTAACAGCCTATCGTTTTTGGGATACCACATATGCTGGATTCAGTGGAATTTATGGATTTATCATTAGGATCACACATTGCGGCATTCTGGTTAGCTTGACATTTAGCAGCACCAAAACTACCAAATTCCGCTAACTCTACTATCAATACAACAAGGATCGTAAAGATAAATGCCCCATCGGTTGGATTATGAAATGGTCCAATACCATGCTATCTTCATATTTATAATAAAGCAGCAAGCAAATTAATTAAGTGTTAGCAATATATCAAAAAGCAATAGGCAGGATAGTCTTAATGTCATATCTTCTTTCAATTATTTGAATTATTGTCATTTCTATCATTCAATATATCAAACGAATCAATCATTTTTTGTATAACTCCCATGTGTAGAGCTTGACTCATAAGTTCCTCTTTCAGATCCTTGTTGGGATAGATCAAGACTATTTGTAGAGCTTGACTCAGATAGTCATTGTCCAAAGCCGTGATCAATACTGACCATAACAATCATTTACATCCGCTAGGGTAAGACGACCATCACCTAATGCTGCACCAGATACACATTTTGGGAAAGTCTTTAAATCACTGGCAGATATTCAGCCTGCGTCTCTAGAGCTAGGTGTAGTATTAACAGTTGTCCCACTTGAGTCACCGCTATTTGGAGTCTCTTAAATTGACAAGAACCATAAATAGCGTAGGAAAAGCATTCAGTACCATAGACTTATCTTATAACTGAATAATCTCAGATAAAGTCTAATGTCGACCAATAGCAATCTTATTACTAGCCATATCAAGGTCTAAGAGTTAAAAAGGCTAGATCCAGCAAACCGTGACATGACGAAAGACGATGCCATAGCACAGCTATCAGACCAATTCATGGATTTAACGGCAAGGATGCAGGAAATTGAAAGGATACAGCAACCATATCAGTAAAATATTCAAGAAGAACTCATTTTACGGCATAGAGACACTTTTCCTACTTCCATCTATTATTGGCTCTTGTTATTGTAGCAATGCAGATTGATTGTTTATTTCTTGTGTGGGCTCTACAATTTGGAATTCGTTTGTGGCGATAGTGGTATTTGATATGTTGCTCGTTTGCTTGTTTGGTTGAGTTGATTGCACACTTCTAAGAAATGAACATCCTCCTTTGTGATTGTATAAATTCGAGAGAGTCCTTCTTGTAGTTTATCATAGGCAACCAGTCCGTTATTGTTTTTTTGATAAGTCTTTAAAGACATTCTAAAATATTGGTTCTTTTGCTTCATAGTCAGGAGCAAATTTTATTTTGAAGCTGAGATCGTAGTTAAGATATTGACATTATTACTATTTTGATAAATGTTCGATGGTAAGTAGAGTATTCCCTCACTCTTTACCTTGAGTATTCTCTTTTCTAAAAAAATGGCTAGATACTAAATAAGCCAATTAAACGATATACCTATCCAGACTCGTATTACCAGAAGATAATACTCTGGTGTTTGATGGTTTTTTCTTTTCATTATTTTTAGCATCTATATCCGTCGCTTGTCTTACCATCTTCAGAGTGTTTGTATCATGAGTCTGTGACAGATATATGGTGTAAATTAATGCTGTATCTTTTCCTTCAGTCTTTCTTATTGCTCTACCAATTCTCTGCACTATTTGATTCATATTCGATGTTGATGCCAATATTATTGCTACTCTGACATCCGGCACATCGTATCCTATTTCTAACGTATGCACCGAAAGCAAAGCAAAGAATTCTTTTCCCCATTCAGATAATATCTTCTGCCTTTGTTTTGATCTTAATGCAGCATGAATTATCTCTGATCGCGTTCCTTTATTTTGAAGCATTTCCTGTAGTTTTTGGATAGACTCTATAGTTTCGCTAAATACCATGATTCTTTCTGAAGGATGTTTTTTTGTAATAAGTTCGGTCGCTGCTACGAGTTTGTTTTGTGCAAAATTGAGAAGACTTTTTCTATTTTTTACATTCATAAACCATGCTCTTGCTAGCCTTGCTGAATGGCCTCCTCTTTTGAGGTGAGATGAAATTGATTTCGGATCGGAGGTATTAAAATAGCGGGAGATATTCCGGATTTTAGAAGAATATTCATCATACATTTTTTCTTCATCGCATGTCAGATCAGCTCTGATTGGAACTATAATTGGCCTAGCTAATCTTCTATCTTTCACAGCATCGTTTATCATATATCTTCTGACTGGGGGCAGCAACGATAGAATGGTATTATATCTAGGATCCTGTTCATCTATTGTTGCTGTTAGGCCTAATAGCGGTTTTTTAGGATCTGCTGCATTTACGAAATCAAATATCTTTCTCAAAGTCGTAGCGGTGTCACTTACTAGATGTACTTCATCAAATATGATCATGTTAGAATTATGAATGAGCTGAACATTGTTGGCTGCGCTCTGATATGTGATTATAATTATTTCACGAACTTCCTTTCGTTCTCCAAAGTACGCTCCTATACTTTCTTTGGGAATACCATACCTTGTTAATCTGCTTATATTCTGCTGGACTAGTATAATTCGTGGTACAAGAAAGAGAATATTGAATGGCGAGTCGTCAGTATGGCAAGACCTGGTTCCTTTTTGTTTTATTAATTCATATGCTCTTTTCGCACATTGAAATGCTATTTCTGTTTTTCCTGTCCCAGTGCTGTATATTATTGAACCTCTGCATCCATTTGTCATCCATGCTTCAACAGCCTCAGTCTGATCCTTTGTAAGACTAAATGGAAATTTTAATGATGAAATTGCTGGGATTATTGCTCCTCGTGAGGATGTGGATACCGGCGATGACGAAGAGCCGGTGATGCCAGTTCCCGAATCTAGCATACTTCATAATATCTACTATGACGACATAAAGTTGTCGGGTTGAAAAATTATCCATTTGGGAAAAGACTGGATATGGACTATAAAAGTGAGTCCGTATAACCATCAGATAGTATAGTCCTGGGGTATACTTTGGAAAGTTTTTCCATTCGAGGGGAAGACAATCCTGGGAATATTATTGTGTCCCCCAGTGTCCCAAGCAGATTACTAAAACTATTTCATATTTTCACTAATTTTCATATACATTTTCGGCTAAAGCAAATATATTTTTCATTTCTTGATTTTGTATCAATGCCTCTATAATCCTTTTGAGCTCTCTCACAGGTAAATTTTTTCTCTCCTACAGAGATTCCTATGATTGAACCAATTGCTTTAAGCTTCCAATAATATTCAATTACAGTTTCAGTCTTTCCGTACCAAGTGAAAAATACTATACCAATGAAAGTGACACGGTATCTACCATCGATTCTATCTATCAAACCACCATCCATTAATTTTTTCATCCTTGAATGATATTGTCTGGGCGTTAGTCCTAATCTAGCCATAATTACGCTACTGTTAGTATCATAGCTTTCTGATATCGCCATAGCATTAAGAATTATCAGCGCTTCTGTATCAGAGAAATTTCTAAAAATATTTGCAAACTGCTCGTCTAAGTTTCTGTATTCTTTATCACGGTACCCTCTATTCTGCATAATCATATGTTATAGACTGAAATCCTTTATTTTACAGATAGTAGAACAGTTTTTTGATTTGTGAGAACTGCTGCTGATGGTGCCATTACTGTTTTACAACCAGTCTAATTCAGCCAATCTCTGCATTTTTGAACGAACCAGATGGGTTGACTAGTATTTTCTTTTACCCAGTTCAATCCAATTCGATTTGTACTACATGGTTTCGTCTTCTGGTTCAAATTTAAATTATTTTAGTTAGGAAGTATCGTCATCTATTTTAATGGTACTTTTCTTTGGATCACATTAAACTTTGAGACTAGTTCTTTCTTCTTTTGTGGTAGCTCTTTCTTTATCAACTCAAGATCTATCCCCGTAAAATCAGATGTCAAATTTGTATTAGGGGAACCTTGTGCGGTATATGTCACTTTTACTCTTGTAATCATAAATCAAGAATGTAAATATTGACTTAATTTATTGATTATCTTTCTATGATACATAGAGGCCGCTGCTCCGAATTCAACATTATTGATCAATTAATTAGAACGGCATTACGGATGTCAAAGCACTATAATATAGATAGCTTCGTGAGTTTAGAAATCGGGAAACAGGGATATAAGAGATGTACTGACTGCCAAATTGTCCACCAGAATGGTGGTATGATATAACTAGACTAATTTCTATTCATTAGAAATATCTTATCGAATCCAACGCATTATGACATTCTTACTAATAAATGTGCTGATGATTATCTATGATATTTTCATTACATACATGGTTATAGACATTATATTCACATTCTTATTTCACATTATTTTTATCTTCGTGCTCTAGTTTGTTAACAGAAGAATTTGTTATGATGCCTCATAATAAAGAGAAGATCATTTGTCATGTATTGCTAATATCAATTACAATTCTAATGCTCGGCTATTCTTCTGTCTTTGCCTTTCCATTTCAATCAGCAATTCATCATCATAAAGTATTCGATAAAAAACAGGTCAGTACTAGCAGTATCCGTAGTTCAGATGCTAAAGGGAATAGCAACAACAACGATGACAATAACAAAAAAAACAACCAAGCCACAAATGATGGCAGCAATACGAACCCCGGTAGCAATTTGCAGTCTGTAGAAACAGACCAAGAACAGCGACTACAGCAAGGAACTGGAGAAAGTATCTCATCGGTTGGAACAGCTACGACTAAGCCTACTCCTGCGCCACAGTCAACATGTGAACAGCAATCAAATTGCACTGATCAGCAAGGCTTTAGCGATCGTGATCGTTCTTCTCCAACAACTAGCAGCGCTGGTACGTCAGGACAAGATAACAATATGCCATTCCTATTGCCATTTCCTTAAACTTATATTCGACTGTTCATGCCTGAATTATCATGATTGAGTGTAAATAATTTTAAATATGTATTGAAAAGTTGCAAACATCAGTCGTATACCTAAATTATATTTCTTTTAAACTAATATTTGCTAATTTATTTAGTTGGCAAATTTACCACGGGCTTTGAATTGTAAATTTCTGGTATTAGGAAAATTTTGTAAAACCTGAAAAATAGCTGCAAATTGACTATAAAGTTTAAGGGGGAGAAGATGTGTGCTTCTACCGCTGAACGGCTGCACCACCTGTTTTCATATTCTGTTGTTCATATAATAGATGGTTATTCAAATCTCTGATTTTATCGAGAAATGGCTTTAAGTCTAATTCAATCATATTTTGAGATTGTTTAGCTATTGCCTCTTCGTATTTGCCGATTGTCATAATGTTGTATTATAAGATAAGACTAATCTCTTATTATAGGACAGAGTATTAAGAATTCGCGACAAAATGAAAGATGATATAGCACAGCTATCAGACCAACTCATGGATTTAACAGCAAGGATGCAGAAAATTGAAAGAAAACAATCAATCTAATAACGCTATAAAAGTAAATTCGTTGTTACGTTAATTACTTATTGTTATCATAGAATGGCCAATCTGTTGTTACGTTATTTAGAATTAAATCCTGTATTTCCTTATGCTCACTTCACTTCACATTTACTAATAGCTAAGTCTGTCTTAGATGAGTAAAGTCAAAACTGTTTTCTGTAATAAATGAGAACTTAACACGA
>DATFDI010000032.1:0-6801 GCA_035252175.1 Nitrososphaeraceae archaeon | reverse complement strand
TCGTGTTAAGTTCTCATTTATTACAGAAAACAGTTTTGACTTTACTCATCTAAGACAGACTTAGCTATTAGTAAATGTGAAGTGAAGTGAGCATAAGGAAATACAGGATTTAATTCTAAATAACGTAACAACAGATTGGCCCTTCCATAAAATGATAGTAATTAACTAAATAATGAATCCACTTTATGGCTTTTAGTGTTATTAGACTGATTGTTCTTTCAATCTTATGCAGTTAAGATTCAATATGTATTAGTTTGAGAATGTATGTATGGTACTTCAAACAGATACTAAAGGGTGGAGACCTATAACACAAGAAGAAAATGAACCTCATAACATACCAGTCACACAAATACGGATTACAAATTCAATACCCGGACGATTGGAATAAAACCGAAAAAGACATAACAGAATCCGATTCTACAATAGTATCTTTTTATTCCCCAAACGCAGCCGAAGTCATCATAACAATTGCTGTAACATTAGAGCCCAAAGATATGGCGCTGGACACCTTTGTACAACAGCACATAAAGAATCTGAGAGATAATTATTCTGATTTTAAAATTTTACAATCTAGAAAATCTTGGTTATCCAGTTTGGATGATAATGATAATGATACTGAGAATACCCTTGCGCATATATTGATATGTTCGTTTGAAGGATTAACATTTCATTATTTCATGACTCTGGGGAAGTCATTAGCACATGCCACCAACATATATTATACAATTACATATATGGCAGCACTAGGAAAATATCGAAGGTATTTGCCTATAGCTGAACAGATGATACGTTCTATTAGAATTACATAGTAAGCACTCATTTGAAAACCCTCTAACTCCAGGAAGAAACTGAAACGCACCGACACCGACATAGTGACTAGGCTAAGTGTTTACCAGCAGTTTTAAAACTAATACAAAAAAGGAAATGGGAGAGGATTTAACACTTTTTGCCGCAACACTTATTCCTATTTATCTAAAATAATAGAAAATTAACCTATGATTATTAATTAATTTAGCCGCTGGTTTGGTCATGTACCTTCGTGTATAGTCTTTAGTAGTCGGCGTTTACGTCTATCAAATCAATAGATAAGAATACTAATAGCTTTGAAGTTCTATCGCTTTGACAAGACAAAGCCCCGCTGATGGTTTATCTATTACTCTTGTAGCAGCTGGGGAATATTTGTCTAAAATTACAGAATTAGCCTTGCCCGATTTAAGCCTGTCCAACTTCCAATGACAGCTGTAACAGTATCCACACTTTACACAAGTAAATTGGGTTCTGAAATAACCGGTGCAATATTTTAGTGATATTTTATATAAAAGTGGATTATATTCTGAATCACAAGTGACGGTGACATCGTCTACATCTGATATCAGATCTGGGAGAACAGAAGTATTGTACGGTACTGAAAATACAACCAGTGCGATTTTAAATTTTTTGTCTAACGTTAATAGAAAGATGGATGTTTGCGCAGATTACACCTGGCCATCTGTAGCAATGGGAATTAATGTCTTTAGAAATGCTCTTATAGATACTAAGAAGAGAGGAATAAGATCTAGGTATATTACCACTATTACAAAAGACAACCTATCTTTTTGTAAAGAAGTTATGAAAATCGGGGAGCTTCGCCATTTAAGCGGAGTTAAGGGAGGGCTAGGTGTTAGCGAAACACAGTATGTGGCTACTACTGCATTAGAGGAAGCAAAACTGTTGACACAAGTTATATTCAGCAGTGTTAAAGAATTAGTAGGACAAGGACAATACATATTTGACACGTTATGGAATGCTGCAGTACCAGCCGAACAAAAGATAAAAGAAATAGAAGAAGGATTATTGCCTATCAGAACAAGATTATTAAAAAATCAAGATGAAATTATCAGAGAGATAAAACGAAAAAATAATGCTGCTAACAAGTTATCCATATGCACAGGTGTTGGTGGCTTACAAATGAGCTATAACTATATGTTAGATTCATACAAAAATGTAGTTGAAAAATCCAAAAGGCAGATACAAGTAGAGGAAAAGGAGATATTTGGACTAAGATGTATTACCAATATAGAAAGAGTCAGTATGAATTTAGTTAAAAAATTCTTAGAAGTGGGAATAACAAATATTAGACACATTAAAAATATGCCTCCATTAAGTTTCGGCGTATCAGACAAAGAGGTGGCTCTTACAATAGAAAGAATGGAAGGAGGCAAAATGAGCTCGAGCTTTTTAATTAGCAATGAACTCCTGTATGTAAATCACTTTAACTCACTATTTGAAGAGCTATGGAAAAATGGAATTGATGCTAAAGAGAGAATAAAGGACATAGAAGAAGGCATCGATCTGACTGATATAGAAATCATTCAAAATACTAAAGAAGGAATAAAGCGTGCCTGGGATCTGATAAAATCTGCAAGACAAGAAGTATTAATTATGTTTTCTACGCCTAATTCTCTTCGCCGACAATTAACACTAGGTGGTTTGGAACTATTAAAAACCGTCAAAGAGAATAATGCAATTATTCGAGTACTAGTTCCTACTGATGAGAATATCATAAGTGTAATAAAAGAGATAAAAGCAGCAAATCCTTGGATAAATATTAGGGTTCTCGAAGAAAACCTAAAAACCAAAATAACAATTGTACTAGTTGATAAAAAAGAATGCCTAATAGTAGAATTAAAGGACGATACGAGAGATAATTCCTATAGTGCTGTAGGAATATCAACATACTCAAATAGCAAGTCTATTGTTTCCTCTTACGCTTCAATTTTTGAAAGCTTTTGGAAACAAACTGAATTGTATGAACAACTAAAAATTCATGATAGAATGCAAAAGGAGTTTATTAATATAGCGGCTCATGAGCTGAGGACTCCCATACAACCACTCTTATTTAATTCAGAATTCTTAAAACGTAAACTGCCAACTGAACAATCCGTTCATATAATTTGTAGAAACGCAATGAAGCTTCAAACACTTGCTAATAACTTACTAGATGCCACAAGAATCGAAGGCGGTACTTTGAAGCTTCAGAAGGAACGTGTTAATATAAAAGATATTATATCAGATTCATTACAGATAACAAATGACGGCTTACATAATAAAGATAGATTAAAGATATTGTATGAATCTCATGACATATTTATCGAGGCAGACAAAGATAGAATAACTCAGGTTCTTTCCAACCTTCTAAATAACGCTATGAAATTTAGTAAAGAAGGAGGTAAAGAAAAAGAAGAACTGAGTGTTATTTCTATAGTCACAGAGATGAAAACAGACACTGAACTTGTAGTTCGTATCAAGGATACGGGTAAAGGAATAGATCCTACAATACTACCACGACTCTTTACAAAATTCACTACCCGTTCAGAAACAGGGGGGACTGGTTTAGGTTTGTTCATATCAAAAAGTATTGTAGAAGCACATGGCGGCAGAATATGGGCTGAGAATAATAATAATGGCATAGGAGCTACATTTGCTTTCAGCTTACCATTACTAATGACGCAGTAACAAGCTCTCGAAACTAATTGTAAACGATGTTACAATATTAATAGTATTATGAGCCACCGGATCATTCTAAAACAATGAAGGTATATATGCATAATATGCTAATATCTTGTTAGTGCTTGTGTTTTTGTAACTTGTGTTTTTGTCGTAATAAATTGATCTAAAAGGTTCTCCTTTTTTGAAGTCTTCTTAGTGCTTCTAATATTTCCCTTAACTGTTCATGTCTGAAATTAGCTGCCTTAACAAACTCTACGTTTACGTTGAACCGCTTCAATTCATCGTATATTTCTTTGTCTTCTACTGTATCTATCAATGCATTTGGTGCAAATGGTTTTTGCATAAGCTCTACAACTTGCCTTAGCTGCTTTAAAGAGTCCTCTAGTGTCTCTTTTACATAAGCAGAAGCAAATATTATTCTCTGATGTGGATTTATTGCAAGTATCTCTTTTGCAACTTCCATGCCGTTTATTTTTGGCATTTTATAATCCAATATTACAACATCAAAAGGTTGAATGTGCTCAGTTGCACTGGTATTGTACTTTATATCTCCTAGTTTCTCATGGTAGATTTTAAGACACTCTTCACCATTCTCGGTGAGTATGACTTTGTGATTACTATCTTCTAGCGCCCTTTTGTATGAGGACCCAGTGTCACTATCATCTTCTGCTATCAGTATGTTCATTGTTACCAGTAGCAAACTTAGCTTTTGTTTGAAATCGTAGAAGTATCTGTTTGTTCTTGTTGCGATGTTCCCTGTCTCTTTTCACTGGTTAGTCCTTCTCCTCGTGGTTTAGGATACTCACAGCTATTAGTACAACTAGTATCGCTTATAGGTGAAATAATAATTTCTTTAATATTATCATTATCTATTATCTTATCGACAAGCATAACCTTTTCTTCTACTGGGATTTTTATATTATCGTTACCATTATCTCTTATGTTATCGGAAGAGAATGGCAGCAAGATTGAATCTAACGCAGTAAGTTTCCAATAATAGTCTACTGCAGTTTCAATGCCGATATTATAACTATAAATTACTTTACCAAAAGATGTAAGAGAGTACTTTCCGCTCTTTCTTCTTATCAAACCAGACTTCATCAAAGATTCCAACCTGTTATAGTATTGTTTTCTTGTAATCTTCATTTTAGAGTTGAGAATGGCGCTGTTAATACTATTAGGTTTTGAATTAGCAATATCTTTGAAAATATTTGTCGCTTTTTCATCAGAAATCACTTTTAGCACCTCGCTGCGTGTAATCATTAAAAATTTGCCTAATATAGTCAAATGAGAGCTAATATATAACTTCTAATATTAATATGGCGTAATATAGTATGCAGCGTGGTAATTGATTTATCATTATAAGTGGTCATACATAACAAAATCGTTGAATATTCTTTATTAATTTGTCATTAAAAGAATTGATTGCATGCCCAACAATACAATAGAAGAAGAAGATAAAGCTATTGTAATTGGCGGAGGAATAGCAGGTTTACTTGCGGCAAGAATACTTTCTGGCCATTTTTCCAAAACCATAATACTTGAAAAAGACAGGTATCCTAAGGAAAAGGGCCCAAGAAACGGAACGCCACAAGCGAACCATATACATGTATTTTTGGTCAAAGGTATGCAGACTATGATAGACTTATTTCCAGGTATTGAAGAAAAACTATTATCTCAGGGAGGACATAAAATAGATGTTATTTCAAAGGCCAAATTTAAATTTCCTACAGGATGGGCTAGAAATTTTAATTCCGGTATGAACACTATTGTATGTAGCAGACAACTCCTCGAATATACTATCAGGCAAGAGATTTTAGAAAAATACTCCAATATTAAAATCATAGAAAATACAAGGGCCGTAGGCTTAGCCACAACCACCAACAGCGAACAAAAAATAATAACAGGGGTAGATGTGATTTATAGAAATGGAAATAATAACGATGATTATATAAAGAAAACAACAACCATTAATGCAAATCTAGTCGTTGATGCAAGCGGCAGAAGATCTGAAACACCAATATGGTTTGAAAAAATAGGTTTAGAAAAGCCAAACGAAACAAAAATCAATTCATTTATAGGATATGCAGGAAGACGTGTTCGAATATTATCTACTCAATCATCTCCGCTTCTTTCTAATTATAAAGTTGTAGTTGTATTTACTAATCCGCCAAACAACCCTAGAATGGCTGTGATGACAGCGATTGAAGATAATCAATGGCAATTAGGACTTTTAGGTATAGGAAAAACTTATCCTCCCACAGACGAGAAAGGATTTTTAAATTTTGCAAAGGACTTAGGGGTAGAAGATGTTTACAAAATAGTTAGAGATGCAAAACCAATATCAAATATTTATGGATATAGGGAAGATGGAAGTAGGCTGTATCATTATGAGAAGATAAAAAAGTGGCCTAAGAACTTTATTGTGTTAGGAGATGCGGTTTCTGCGTTCAATCCTATTTATGCGCAAGGAGTCACCGTTGCAGCAATCCAGTCTAAGATTTTGGATAACTTATTACACAAATGCAAAAAAAATAATACAGCAGAAAAAAAAGGATTTGAGACAAAGTTTCAAAGAGAAATTGCCAAACTTAATTCATTACCATGGTTACTCGGAACAAGCGAAGACTTGCGATGGTCTTCAACAGAAACAAATAAGAAGATGAATCTCTTTACCAAGATAATACAAAGATATTCAAAGCATGTTATTTTATTAGCACCAAACAGTCGCTTAGCTACAAAATCATTTCTTGAGATGTTGAATATGGTAAAATCACCTGCAGTGCTTTTTCATCCTTTATTGATTGGGCAAGTTTTGGTACAGCTAATATTAAGACAAGGAAACTAGAAGCAATCAAATTTATTTGGACCTAAAAGGCAGTGCCCGAAAAAAGGCGTACAAAAATGTAAATAAAAGAGTAAATGCACTATTGTCGTCAGGCCTAATACAGGAAACACAAATCGACAATGCTGAAAGTAACAAGCATAAAGCTAAATACTATAGACTAACCGAATACGGTATATATCGTCTATTTCTGTATAGATACAATTCACTCACCACAAATGTAGGCTGTCAACGTAAGCTAAATCTAAATGTATTTTTAGTGTTTAAACAATGCGTTTTCAATGTTGTTATTGGTTGTCTGTATTTGTAATAATTTCATTTACCTGTTTCACTAGGTCATCTAGTGCTATTGGTTTTCTTATGAAATAGACATCAGAAAGTGGAGTAGAAATGGAGGAGGAGCTAAACCTTGTTTCGAACTCTTCAGTATAGCGTTCACTATATGCAGTCAGAAAACACACTTTGAC
>DATFDI010000031.1:0-3823 GCA_035252175.1 Nitrososphaeraceae archaeon | reverse complement strand
ATTGGTTTCAAATACAATCAATATGCTTCTTGAAGGAGCATCGTCACCTATGCCATCAGATTTTAATGATAGTCAGCTTCCTCTTTCAGTTGCCTTAGACTCTCCTAACATTCATCATTTTCTAGTTGCTGGCCAGAGTTCTAGACCTGTAGATGCAGCAGGTAATCCTTGGTCTGCTACTTACGTTTACGATAGTGGCAATTTAGTTTTAAATATGCTATATAATCTGATGTTAGAAGCTACTGGAAGACTTCAGAAATGCAGATTATATGAAATGAGTAATAATAAAGCATATAGGGCAACTGTTTCTTATCTGATAGTTCGCGACTTGGCTCATGAGAAAGTATTTGCAAAAGCTTTGGAGACATTAGGAGTAAATTGGAATAAGGCATTACCAGTACCAAAAATAGACACTTCTGGGATGCCGGAAGTAAAGGAACTTGAGAGTAGAAACTTGCATAATCAACAATGGACATTTACAGCTGAAAGTTCAGGCTTATCTAAAATCTTCAATGGTTCGTCTCCGTTTAATGATGGCGGAGAGCTTGAAGCTATAGATGGTATTCCTCAAGGAGCACCAGTACCAAATCTACCAGATGCACCACAAGAATTTGCATCAGGTCTTGATGGAGAACTCAAGACGCTAACACAGCAAATTCAAAAGATGGAAACGACAGGATTATCATCAAGAACTGCTGCTTCCAAGAAAAAGTGACTTAAACTCCCCCCTTTTCAAAACCGCTGGTACGTTCCATCATATTATGTGAATGAGAATAGTACTTGTCTAATTCCAATCCCCATACCATCATAGCAGATAATTTGGCTAAAATTTCTTCAATTTATCTTGAATTGTTAGAGCCGAGTTATTTACCTCCACGACTCCTTACATGTGAGTTAGAACAATAACTTTGACTGAGAGAAGAACTAAAACAACATACTATACAAGAACACACGGACAACACATCAGAAGGATACAACAAATAATCTCTAAAATATTGGTCACATTTTCTTTTTATGATGTATGGGTGAAATTGCTTCCCGAGTTACTTGGTTATGTGCTCGAAGAACAGCGCTATGTATGGTAAATAAGCCTTTGAATGATTGGCTTAACGATATTAGCTTTCTTTTAATAATTTGATGATCAATGTATATGATGTACAAAAATGAGTAATGATAATAAAGATAAAAAAAGAGATACTCCTCCTTCTCAGACGGATATATCTCCAATGGAAGTTACCGCAACAACAACAACAAATGTCGGAGATAAGGATAAAAAAATACTGGATACAGGAGATATATCAAGAGCAAGTATTGCCAAAGGAATAAGAAGTCCTGATGATGGAGGAGTAACTGCAGCAGATATTGTAAAAGGAACAACTAAGCCAGAAGATGTAATTTCATATACCACAGGTATATCTGCAGACAATGGAAAGGTGTTAAACCCAAAGACAGAAGCAAGTATAACGAAAGAACTGGACAGAGATATATCTACAACGAACAATACAGAAGATGTGTCAAAATTAGTTAGTTCTGGAACCTCGTCATCAAAATCTGGTGGTATTGACAAGGATGATATATACTCATCAGATGAGGATGGTACAAGGCATCTAGAGAAAGTACAAGAAACTAAAACAACAACCGATGATGAGAAAGCTACATAGTCTTAATTCTTATTCCTATTTTATCATACGTGATACCTGCATGATATGTTATAGTTTTCCTTTTCCTGGATTTAATTTTCGATAATGCATACTGAATAAGATATTTTTGATCCTCAACACCTTTGTTTTTCCAATAATATTTGCTAACGACGTAAGATATGCCATACCAAATAGCGCTATTTACCACAATAGTAAAAAGAAACCCATAGTAGTATGTCATGATTGTACCTGTTATGGTACCGCCTATCAGAAATGGTATCTGGCGTCTTAATATTGACTTTAGAATTACATCCATGTCAATAGTTCTTTTCCCTTGGTATTCATATTACTTGATTAGTTATTAATATTGTAAAATACACTCAACTATTTTACTGTCTATCATACAACATTAGTACTTCAGTTGTATTCATCATCGTGGGTATTAATTTCCCTATCGTATCTGTTGTCTTTCGCTTACCTTCATTCTTCTTTCTCTGACCAGTATTATAGCAGTTATGGCTATGTATGCAATTTGAAATACCATTATCGCTATTCCTATTCCTTCTGTTGGTGCTGGTCTTCCTTCTGTTAGTGGATTTGGTACTCTAGTCACTCCATAAAGAATGACAAGTATAGCAGTACCAGCTATTCCTATGTAATACCATATCCTTCCCCATTGCTTTATCATAGGTAGAGCCCAAAACACCTGGGCTATGCCAGATACTATGAAGAAAATACTAAACGTGGGAGGAGATTTACCCATAATACTAGACGCCCATATGAGATGCAGTATTCCAGCTATTGCGGTGGTAGCTGCTGTGGCTATATAATAATAAAAACTTCTATGCATAGATTTGTATACGCACTGCCAGTGTACTACAATATTTAAAATAATTTCATGAATGCAAATATTATAGCCTTCCCCCAACTTCTCGTTTTAGGGGAAGCGTCGACATCATAGTGCGTTCTCTTATAAATGAAAATAGGTGTACTGTATGGTATTAAATATGTTCTAGTTTAGTTACTGTTGTTTTCACACACACGAGAGATGATAACTATGACGGTCATGATAATAATATAGAAGAATCAATTAATGCCAAGTCTACAGGAGAGCAAGAAGAAGAGGACATAGCAGTAAAAGATGCTGCATTATACAATGTCCTAGACTCAAAGAAAAAGATGACAAAGCAAGAGGCAGGCTACAGGGAACAAGATGTAAGGAAGACCAACAACAACAATTCCAACCGTGCTTGTATAAAATGCAAATTCAACTTACCTGACGAAAAAAACTGTCATATTATAGAAGGTGAAATAAATAATGAAAATGGCATTTCAAACTACTTTTCTCCAAAAGGTGATGGTATGTTACCAGGAGATATTGTATGGGATTTCATAAAGAAAACCGGTAAAAAACTTGAGTATGAGGAAGATCATGTTATTGGGCAAAGGTGCGGAGGGATTTCAATGCAAAGACTGTAAATATTATATGTATACTAACAGATGCTTGTTGATAAAAGGGAAAGACTTTATGCCTGAGATGAGTTGCGCCTTTGTTGTAAAAATTGACAATGGAACTGAAGTTTAGAACTACTAGATTTACGCTTTATAGTAAAAATAGATTCATTACACATATGGAAGTCAAGGTTTGATTTGTAGATCCTAAATCGGAATACTGTCCTGAATTCATTCTTAAACTAGATGAAATCCTTCTTATATCCATTTACTTGGAGTTCTTATCATTAAAATAAGGCAACACTTTTTTACTGAAATCTTGAATAAACTTTATTTCATCTGGGCTGGTGCTGTGAGGATACAGTTATTATATCAAGATATTTACAAGAATCAATATAAGTTTAGAGTAATTGGTATAAAAGAAAAGTCTGCAAGTGTCTATAAAATACTAGAATTCCGGATACATAATCATCTGTGGAATATGTATATAGTCTCCCTGTACAATTCCATTTGACACAGTGAAGTCACTAGGCTGTCATTCTCTTTTACAGCTAAATACATCTGATGCGTCCACTATTTTATTGATATACTTATCTCCATTTTGAGTAGCCAAAATCCTAAACTTTCCTCTCCCTATATGCGAAATCTTTGCTGTTATCTTACTGTTATCAATTAATAAGGTACACCAACTACCATCACCGCCGTGTTGTACTTTGGCCTTTTTTAGATTT
>DATFDI010000030.1:0-9535 GCA_035252175.1 Nitrososphaeraceae archaeon | reverse complement strand
TACTTCTAGCTGTATAACTTGTTCAGCAAATGGTATGATAAAATGTAATCCTTCTCCTAATACTCTATTTTCAACAGCACCAACATATAGAACAACTCCTCTGTGTCCTGCTTGTACAATTACAACAGACTCAGACATGATAACAACAATAATAACAAAAGTGATTATTGCTGCTAAGATTTTTAATTTATTAAGTCCCATAAAAGATCGTGAGCCTACATACTCAAGCGGCTCTCCTTCAGGGGTTCTTCTATCATATGACTTGCCAGATCTTTTAAAGGGATTTCTCATAAGTATATCATTTAACTACGCATCATTACTGCAAAAGGCAATTTAAATTTGGTGCTCAAAGCCAGTAGCCAGTTATTGACTTTATCTCATATAATAACAGGCATTTTAAGGTGAAAAAAAGACATTATATATACATATCATTTGGCATGTAAACCTAATTTATGAAGCTTAGAATCTAGACATTCCTAAGCGGCATCGTCCTATACACCGGTTTAACCAGGTCCGCTATGTCAATCCAACACCTAGCAACCTTATCCATAGAATATATGGAGTTAAGAAGTGAGATAGTTGATTCTGAATTCTTAGATTCTGCTGTCTTTGCAGATAGTTCCTTTATTGAATTTATTAGTTCATTAAATCTGCTGTACATTTTTACAACTTCGACAGATTCGGATCTATTCATGCTAGTGAAAGCAGCAACAGATGTTTCCTGCATCTTGACAACTAACATACCTACTTCAGTAACTAGCTCAATAAGTTTTGTATGGAATATATTTGGTAACGCAGATGCAAAATCAGTAATATAATCGCCAGCGCTTTCAAGATGATTAGCAGCAATACGATAGTCCAAGATATCAATATTGCTTAAATTGAGCTTGCTGGCCAGTTTTTGATCTACCATAGCACTTCGTATTAGCCGTACGAGTAAGAAATATTGCCGATCTACTTCATCGTCTCTACTCATTATTAATTTTTCAATACCAGAATCTTTAGTTCGTAGTCCGTCCAGTGTGTCTCTATGCATTCCTGCTATAATTGAGCTCATTCGTCTGAGGATCTTCTCAGCATCCAGTGCGTTTGCATCGAGTAAGAATTGTGATATAATATTAAATCCATCCTCATCTACTATTTCTAAACCGACAAGTTTTTGCATAGCATATTTAATAAGCTCTCTATTGCTGAAAGATATTTGAGATTTGCCTTTAATACGTATTATATTGTAGCCAAGCAGATATGCACCATAAATCTGATTAACCAAACTATCCATCGATGTTGGGCTATACGGAATTGACACCTCTTTTATATTCTCGCTGTTTACATCAGATGGAAATAGAGAAATTGAATTATCTCTATTAACTTCCAATACTACCACATTTCCTTTTTGCAAGTTGTTGTTTTTGACCCATTCGTTAGGTAATGAGATTAGAACGCTGCTACCTATTTTCTGTAACCTTCTTGCATATCTGCTCATAGCAGTTTATACTGATTTATACTAATTAAACAGTATTTTTATATTTTTATTGTCTATAAACTAACATATGACATCAGTGCTTGAGGCTCCTCTTTGCACAGCTAAAGCATTCAGTCCAGGTCACATTACTGGTTTTATAGAAAAACCAGGAAAAGTCAGCTATAATGATAGTAATAATCGTAATAATCTCTATATTGGCTCCAAAGGTGCCGGTTTCTCAATTGACCGTGGCATCACGACCACTGTTAAGATTTTTGATCACGACATGGTAAATTATCAGATTTCAATTAATGGCATAAGAGTTCAAGACGCAGAGGTATCTAGGTGGGTTATAGAACAATATCTTAGGCTTACCGATCAACGTTGCTATATTAACATTGAACATGAAAGTACTATCCCTATAGGTTTTGGACTTGGCTCTAGCGGAGCAGGAGCATTAAGTCTATCTTATGCACTTAATGATGCATTAAACACAGGTCTTAGCACAATTGAAGCAGCACAGATTGCGCACAATGCTGAAATTGCCTGTAAGACAGGACTTGGTACTGTGATTGCAGAATTTGCAGGAGGATTTGAAATACGGACTAATGCGGGTGCTCCAGGTGTTGGAACTATAGAAAAGATAGAACTTAAGAACCAAAAAGTGCTCATTTTTTGTATCTCTCAAATATCTACAAAGTCATTTCTTAGCAGAAATCATTGTGTTTTGACAAATGGACTTGGCGAGAAGATGTTAAAAAACTTGGAAGCATCAAAAGACGCCCGTAACTTTCTAAAGATGTCATATTGTTTTGCAAGTCACCTTGGTTTGACTGAAGGCAGATGCAAATTGCCTATGCAAAAGCTAAAGTCTCGAGGTTTCGATTCTGGAATAGCTTTATTTGGAGAAACATTGTTCACTCTGGTGCCTAGCAATCAAATAGAAGAAGCAAAAGGATGTCTCGAGAGTTTTAACGGTAATTTAATGATATGTAATATAGATAATGAAGGAGCAAGGATGTTATAGGTAGAATAGATATACATGACTATCAATATACCTCCCAATCATCCACGCGCTAAATCGCTTCATATAAGAGAATTGCTTGTTGCTGGGTTCAAGAATGGATTGGTTGTTCCAGAAGGCTTGATTGCCCATGGAAGGGGAGAAGCTTTTGACTATTTGTTGGGTGAACACACTACTGAAGCTGCACATATTGCAGCAAAGGCTGCTTCCTCTACACTTCTTCTGGCAGATCATCCTGTAATCTCAGTTAATGGCAATGTTGCTGCACTATGTGCAAAGGAAATCGTTGAGTTAAGCCATATCACAGATGCAGTAATAGAGGTTAATCTCTTTTATCGAACTAGGCAACGTGAAATCGCAATTGAAAGAGAATTAAAAAAAAATAGAGCCGGTATAGTACTGGGAATAAAAAAATCTAAAGCTTCGATTCCCGAATTACAAAGCGAACGAAGACGAGTAGATCATAATGGAATATACAAGGCTGATGTTGTATTTGTACCACTGGAGGACGGAGATCGGACTGAAGCTCTTGTCAATATTGGCAAGACAGTGATCACAATCGATCTAAATCCACTTTCAAGAACAGCAAATGCAGCACAAATTACAATTGTCGACAACATTATACGAGCTATACCTGAGATGATTATTGCTGCAAAGCATCTTAAAACGAAAGATAAGTCCAAATTAAAGAAAATTGTAGAAGAATTTGATAATAAATCCAATCTAGCAGAATCACTCAGACTTATTCAAGATCGTAAGCGGTAGTCTAGCAAATGCAGTCCCAAGAAATTAATAATAACAACTTCTACGATAGAAGAAAAAAAATAAGCGTAATTGACATAGTATCAATGAAGCAAAGAAAAGAAAAGGTATCTGTACTTACTGCTTATGACTATTCTACTGCATTGATTTGCGATAAAGCTGGCGTAGACGTTTTACTAGTTGGAGACAGCGCAGGTATGGTAATGCTAGGATATTCAGATACTACTCCAGTTAATATGGAGGAGATGCTGCTATTCTGCAAGGCAGTTTCGCGGGCAACTAGAAGAGCAATGATCATAGCAGACATGCCATTCGGATCATATCAATCAAATGTCAGTGATGCGATAAAAAATGCTATTCAATTTATCAAAGCAGGTTGTGAGGCTGTAAAACTTGAGGGTGGGGCAGAGATAGTCGAAACCATTAGAGCTTTGGTTAATGCAGGAATTCCAGTTATGGGACATATAGGTTTGAAACCCCAGACTTGTAGTCTTTGGGAAGGCTATAAATTGCAGGGTAAGACAAAGGATTCAGCATTAAAAATAATTTCAGATGCAAAATCCCTAGAAAAAGCTGGAGTATTTAGTATAGTAATGGAATTAGTTGTAAGTGAGGTAACGGAGATAGTTTCCCAAAATGTTTCTATCCCCATTATTGGAATAGGCTCCGGTTCTAGTTGCGATGGACAGGTTCTTGTAATACATGATATGCTTGGAATTTATGAAGATATTAAACCAAGGTTCGTAAAACGTTATGGAGAACTTTCTAAGTTAATCCTAGATGCCATTTCGCAATACACAGCTGATGTTAAATCGAGCAAATTTCCAGAAGAGCAAAATATCTTCCATATGAGATCTAAAGAATTCAAGGAACTAAACAAGGTCTTGAAGAAGAAAGAGAAGAGAAATTAGTTTTTAAAATGAAATATAAGAAAAAAGCGGTGAAGATAGTATAAGAAGAGAACGCCATCCATCCAAAGATATCACTGCTATAGAAGGTAACGAAATAGAAGGAAAGAAAATAGTGCTCTGCATAACCGGTAGCATAGCTGCATATAAAGCGATCGACTTGTCGCGTATGCTTATGCGACATGGTGCCGATGTTCACTGTGTGATGTCAGAAATGGCAACATCAACATTGCTTACTGCAGATATGATGAAATGGGCTACAGGCAATAAAGTAGTTACAAGGTTAACAGGAGATCTTGAACACATCTTTCTGGCTGACTATAATATGTCTGACTTGATTATTGTTTATCCGTGCACAGCCAATACATTAGGAAAGATTAGCAATGGAATTGATGATACACCTGTCACCTCTGTTTTAAGTGTTGCTCTTGGATCTGGAATTCCAATAATTATTGCACCAGCTATGCATAAGTCTATGTATGAGAATCCATTTATCAAAGAAAATATCTGTAGATTAATGGATCAAGGAATTGAATTTTTGCAGCCATTGCTTTCAGAAGGAAAAGCCAAAGTTGCTCATCCTGAGCAAGCTCTAAAACGCGTTTTAAATAAGTTTGATAAACATAGTAAAAATGGACTCCTTCCTTTGTATAATAAGAATATACTGGTTACTGCAGGTAGCACAGTTGAGTACATAGATCCAGTGCGTGTAATTACAAACTTAAGCTCAGGTAAAATGGGAAATGCAATTGCCAGAGAAGCAAGCAATAGAGGTGCAAAAGTTACAATAGTCTATGGATATACAACTGCTGCAAACTATTCATCAGACTCATCGGATCTTAAAGTCATTAAAGCGGCTACAACTGAGGAAATGTACAATACTGTCGTCTATGAATTATCATCAAAGGCGTATGATATTGCTATCTTAGCTGCAGCTGTAACGGATTTCAGGGCTGAAGAGAAAAGATCTGATAAAATCGACAGCAGAATTGATCGATTATCATTGTCTCTTGTACCTACAAGAAAAATCATAGATCAGATTAAGCAAATCGCGAAAAATAGTATATTTTTGGTTGCATTCAAAGCAGAATACAATACATCAGATTTATCTATAGTAGAAAAAGCATATCAAAAACTAGAGGAATGTAACGGTGATCTAATAGTTGTCAATGATATTGGCAGACCTGGTTCTGAAGCTGGTTCTGATAATGACGAGGTATTCATAATAAACAGACAGAAGAAAATCATTCATCTACCATTACAAAGTAAAAGAGATATCGCTAAAAAGTTGGTTGACATTATTATCGAGTCTATTGAAGCTAAGAATAGTGATATAACACTAGGAAAACCTTAATACAATAAGCACCCAGATATCTACCATTTAGTAATAAAGACGATCAACGATTTACTTAGAAGAATGGAATTCCTGATTACATTGCAATTCGCTGTATTAGATATATGTGTATTACAGCCAGATGCAATACACCATTATTATTCGCTAGCTTTCAGGGTTTTGTTGCGGCAATGTAGCTGCGCGGCCAAGTCCTAATAAAACCCATTCCTCAATCCATCTACACTTTTCAGGGCTATATTGACTTGTTTCGTCTTCTGATGAGCATAAATGTTGATAAGTGCAGCCAAAACATGGGGCACCTTCTACACTTGTTATTTCTATAGGTTTTTTAATGAATTCTGCAACTTCCATGGATTTCTTTACGACTACTTTATATGTCCATCTACCATGATAGAGCATTTTTTCGCGTGATATAAGATCACGCTTTTCCAAATTACTTACTAACCTAGAACCATCCCTACTATCAAGAGAGAATACTTTGCAAAGTTCAGTCTGGAATATTCCCGCTTCGCCAGTTCGTAAAATTGTTTCAAAGACTTGTTCAATTAAATTGCTTTTAGTTTTAATTGGCAGTTTTGTTGAGGTAACTATATCTGATGCCAAAAGATTACTCTTCAATTATTCAGTATTGATATAAAAATCTTCATATTATTTATTTAGAGTCTTTGGCATTGGGAGCATTCTCTAGATTATCTTATCCAAACTCAGACTGTTGTACTTTTGTCATACCTTTTAACATAAACAGATGTAATGAAATTTGACTATCAAGGAATTAATTAAATGAAAAGAAAGCAGAATTCATATTCATGGCTGCCTAAAATGCATATGCATAAAATTGCTTTCTATTATTCTCTAGATTACTCTTCCATAAAGTTATCTTATACTTTTCATAATAGAGCATACTCCAATGAAAGTATGCAATAACTGAAATATTGTTATAGATTGTTTTTCATTACACTCAATGGCGGTTGGCAGTACTATGAAAATTGGCATAGTATAAGGTCAATCATATACTGGACCTATTGATGCAAGGCCGCCACCAGCATATGTGCCTCTTATTCTTTCTACAAATTCTATGTCATTTATCATTTTGAGCATATCAAAGTTTATCTTATGTGCCACTACTATGTGAGTTCCACCATCATAGAATGCAGGTACCATTCCTGTCTCCTTTATTATCCTGTTTCTAATCTCATCTGTATTTTGATTTGGCTTTATAAAGACCTCGAGAGTGTATATTGGGTTCTTGTTGTTGTTTTTTTCTTTTTTTTGGCGTAGTAGAAAATCAACGATTAATACTGGATCAACTTTTGCAAGGTATGTCTTCATTGATGATTCAAATTCATCAAATTTCTGCAAAATCTCGTTAGCTTGACTCATATAATTTGTTTCTTGTGTTGATATTGATAAATATAAACGCTATCTCACTATCCATACTTGCGTTAATTGTAAAGCATTTGGAGTAGAATATGCTTATTGTCACGTTGATAAAGAAAAAGCAAATAGCATTAATGGTCATAACTTGTCATAATTACATTTTTAGTATAAATACATGAGATGTCCCTTCTGAGTAGGTTTAGAGCATATACAATATTTTACTTATATGGTTGCTGTTTCCTCTCAATTCCAGCATTCTAGTTGTTAAAGCCATGACATGGTCTGTGTTATACCATCATCTTCCTTTTGTCATGATTTCTCAACGCTTGATTTAATCCTATAGCTTGCTTGTATACAGCAGTGGACTACATACATTTGTATACTGAATCCCACCGAACCCTGACCAACAGTATTTGTGAGCATTTTTGAATAGAAAACAGGCTCATAGCCATACATCAAAAGTATCGCAAATCAGGTCGAGAATACAACTGATGTCCATTTAGTACAATTGCAGTTAATGACCAAATAATGATTTATCTTTATATATACACCCTCTCTAAATACCACTATGACTGCTACTACTTTTCTAGTGTTTTATCGTTTTAAAGCTATGAGCAAAGAAGAAAAAGGAAAGGCTGGGAGTGAATGGCACCAACTTAGAAACAGCTTACCCTCTGGAATAGAACTTGTAGGAGAATATGTTCATGCATGGGGAACCAAGTATAATGGATTCTTGCTGTTTGAAGCTGACACTTCTGATTCTTTTTTTGATTGGTGGTCACAGTTTAAGAATACTATAAGATGGTATGTAGAAGAGACAGATACCATAGTGGCTAGAAGAAGATAAATCATAAAAAATTACACAAGTAGAATTCAACGAAGCGAACTGCATAAAGTAGTCTAGTAAGTACCAATAGGTCCCAGCATATATAGAGGTTGGACTGTTTTCGTTATTTAGCTTTGTTCTATATCAGACTATTTCCATTCCCATATCTTTGTTGTTCGTATACTGCTATCTGTTTGTGTAATGTGGAGTCCTGCTAGATTGTTAAGGAACGCTAGGCTTCCAGTGGAATTAGTGTTAAAAAACATAATTCCATTGAAAGTTGTTACACCAGTATTTAAATTGATCCTACCTACGTCCTGTGCAGTCCAAGTTGCCATTTGTCTATCCTTCGTAGTTAGTATTCCACGACCAAGGGCATTAATTATTGTGGGGGTTTTGTAAGTATCCCACCAAGTTTCTAAATTTGTTACATTCCCAACGCCTTTCATCGTTCCATTCTCTACAACAGACACCTGTACCTGTGGTGCCGCACTATCACTTACTGCTTGTCCTATAAGCTTCCACACCTTTGATTCGTAAAAAGGACTTTGCGCTACTACCAAGCTATTATTGACGGTAGGAATTTTCACCTTCGAGATGACGGCAGTTGTTGAATCGGACGACATATTGCTAATGGCTGCCGCAACCTGACTACTCTTTACATCTAAAGGCAATAAGATTATGGTTAGGTATACCAAGAGGCAAATTATTAGCTCTCTTATCATATTTGCTTCTGCTAATATCAAGTCATATATAATATTGCCCCAACAGTAACACCTTATGAAAAATCTTGTGGATACGATTGACAGCCAACCAAAGTACAGATAATCATGACAATAAGTAAGTTCATCACACTTGCACTATTCTTATCTACGTATACTTTTTTTCATAAAAAAGTGACTTCATTAGTGAGCGTTATCGATTACTAGTAAAGTATTTGTTTTTACCATGAAAATCAAATATTTCTATTAAGAATATTCCCATAGCATAAGCGATATTGGACCCGGTATTGGCCACGAGATATTGCCATAATTTATCATTATGACAATCAATTGCACTGAATTCCTAGATTAGCTAAATCTTTTATTAATGTCATTGTTTATATGATTCATGAAAGTTCAGCTCAATAAACCAATTGTCAGACACCAAATTAGAGGTGTAGAATTCATTAGAAATGGTAGAGGTTTTTCAAAATCTGAATTAAAAGAAGTAGGAATAGTCGATGTCAGGATGGCAAAGAACAGAGGTATACCAATTGATGTATTAAGAAAAACAACAAAAGCGGAAAATGTTGAGCAGCTAAGACCTATTGCAAAAGGTTTGTTAAATAGGAGGAATAAAACAAAAGCGGAAAAGTAGCATCTTGGCATCCTAGAAGCATGTATAAAGCTATTTTCGATGAGCTTTCTGTTCCGTAATTGGTTATTATTCCTTTATCTTCATAATGCACCTATCATAATCCAGTTTCTCATCTATATTACATACTATGGTATTGTATTCTGCTATATAGGTAGGGGTGTCCATTATCTTAACTAATAATTAGCAAACCGGACATCATTACATAGTTTTTTCACTAATCCGCAGCAATACTTGCGCCGCAACTAAATAGTATGTATGATAACATGTGGCAATGTCAAAAGTTAATAGTAAACAACAACAATATACATTTCGTAACAACTACCAATACTTGTTCATTGCTGCTGCGGTTGCTACTGCAATAGCTGGAATAGTACATCTATATATGCCACTTTCACACCCAAGAATGCTTGGAAACATACCAACAGCTACATTCTTTCTAGGTTCAGGCATTGCACAACTATTC
>DATFDI010000029.1:0-14959 GCA_035252175.1 Nitrososphaeraceae archaeon | reverse complement strand
TGACACACAGCTAGACAAGAATGGTAATCACAAAGGGCCATGCACAGTACCAGGAGAAGTATACCTTTTTGGTTGGTTCCTTATTACAAACTTTGCGTTTAGTGGGATCATTTCTAAAGTGACAAAAACCAGCATGCCAAGCATAACGTAACACAACATAACATGAGATCAAAGGGGAAATATTGACGTAAACGTTTTCCGTATTTATGAATTATTATTTTTATATGGTTGTGGCCACAACCATATTATTACTCTATTGTATTAGCTAGTCATGTCTCGTATGCATTCTACCTACATATTATTTTAAATTAAGATATCAATGGAAAACCTACTGTGATTGGGACTCGTATTGCATTAAGACTGTAAATTGGTATCAATCATGTTATTTCAGCAATAACAGCTTCGGAATTACACATAGTTATAATAATAAATAACAGCAAAACATATCACCTATCAATGAGGTATGAATGTACCAACTCAACTTAGAAAACGAAAGATCTCAGAATTTGTTGCAATTGTTGCAATGATATTATTATTAATATACATTTCTGATGCAGCTGTAGGACAAGGTAAACAAGGTTTCTTACCGATGAATGCAGCTCAAAGAGGAATGATATTTGGTGCCTCATCGATAATTTTGTTCTTTATCTCATTTTCATTAGTTGGATTTAAAGAAAAAACAAAGATAACTACGATTTTGCTAATAGTGGGTGGAGCACTCATTGGAACATCTGTTCTAGGAGCATCTGTAATGGCAAGAAGAGGAGTGGGAGAAGAAGGAGGAGGATTGGCAACCATTTCGGGTTCGTTTATTGCAGTGATCATATTAGGTTACATCATCATGGGACTTGGTATTGTCAGAGCAATTAAGAAAAAATGACCAATATTTTATTATATTGGCACTTTACGTCATATGCATCTACACATATAATCCTATAACTTGTGCTTTGCAATCAATGACTTTTGTGAAGTGATATTATCGGATTCCTATGATCATTTACAACCATTAAGCTGATGATGCGATGCATATTATTTGTCCTCTAATTTCACCTCTGCTTTTGGGATATTGTTCTGTATAAACATTAACGTCTGCCTTATTATCATTTATGAGTTTGGATAAATCAGATATTTGTTTTTCCTTTAATGGTCCTTTCAGGTTTAGCAGAAGTAATGTTGCCAGTACTGACAGCGACTGGTGGAGTCGAACTGGATAAGGTTACAACTATAGGTCAATTCTTTCCTGTTTTACCACTATGGATATGAGCTGTTGTAACCCTATCTATATTTGTAGCATTGATTCTAAATGTAATTGAATTTCCATCAACATTTAGTGTAAATTTAGCAAAGCCAGTTGAGAAGTATTAATTGAAGCCACTTCCTTATTACCTGATAGTATCGCAGTAAACTTTGTTGTCCTAGTGTTGTTACAATGGACTGTCTTGTTGTTGTATGGTAATATTAGTTATTGTTATTGCCAAGATTGGTCCAGGGTTGATTATCAAAATAGCTGCAAGTTTCAATGCTGTTGCAGAAATAACGGACTATAACAATAGTAATAAATGATTGAGATCTAATTGATCTTATGAACATTCAAGTCTTACAAAAAGCGGCAATATGTGATAATGGCAATACGCATATATACAATTGAATTAAGAAGATATGCAGTAGTTCAATAGGTTTTCTAATTTAAAGGCTACCAGCCATCATCTAACTAGTATATTAGGCGGGATTTCTCTATATTATTCATATCTATTGATGATAATAAAAAAACTATCGTTATTTATAAGGAGAAGACAGTTTTTTTCCATCATAGCATTACTAGTAGTAACGGAAATTATTTTTGTTAGTAGTATTTTTTCTTCTCCACCTGCTTTATTGCCAATGTTAATACCTAAATCATATGCACATTTTGATCATCAGGCCCATTATAATGCAGGAGGAATAGGATTGGGCAATTACTATGTAAATGAACAGATCGAGCCTGAATATACACCTCCTAGACAGCCTGCTAAGATTAGCTTTAGCATTCAGGATACACAAGGTAATGATGTTTATAACGTTGTCACAATGGTGGAAGTCTACTCAGAAATGAGTGGAGAGAGGATTAGTGTTTATCCATGGACGAGGCATAATATAGGAGATTTTGATGTATACTATGTCTTTCCGAAGATAGGTAGCTATCAGATCGTCCTTAGTATAGGAGCAGAGAACACCAAAGATGTAAAATCTTATGAAATAGGTCCTCCTCGAACTGTCTTGAGCAGTAACCTGAACTGCGATTGTTACAGGGCAGTATTCAGTGCATCTGTCTCCCAAAATTTTGGGAACATCTTTATTTCGGCTGTATTTGCAGGAATAATAGCTGCAATTATAGTATTTGGATTAATTTTAGTATTTTCATATAGAAGTAGAAGGATGGAAACACAAAGAGGAACAAGTGCCATTATTAGTGATAGTGATAGTACTAATACTAATAATAGTGGTAGTAGCACTGGTCTTTATCCAAAATTGACCAAAAATGAGGTCATAAAATATTCAGTCCTTCTTCTAGCAATTTCATCTGGTATTGTGCACTTGGCAGTTTTTTCGGAGCATTCCTCTCTTCGAATACAATACAGCATATTTTTATTGGCTGCAGCAGCATCACAGATCGCTTATGGCATACTGTATGTATTGATAACTATTGGGGGTGAAGCTGTAATGGCTGTGGAAGGTCAAAATAGAGAATATGCAAAATCATATTATCGTAAAAGCATTACAGTCAACTTATTTGGATTGATAGGCAGTCTAATATTGCTTGGACTTTATACATATTCAGTTACCTTTCCCCCTCCCCTTTCACCAAATAATATGCCTGATAAAATTGACTTTGGTGGCATATTGGATAAATCTTTGGAACTTGCCCTAGTAATAGGAATCATCTATCTTATGAAATCAGAAAAAAAAATGAATTTCGAACGAACCAACAATATTACATAGATTTTATATAATTGATAGTTTCATTACATACTATAGCAGAAACGTCATTTTCTTGATCAAATAGATTAGTGTCAGTACTATCTATTGCTTTATAATTATCTATAGAATGGTATGCAATTACAGGAATAGCATATCACACCTTTTTTATTGTATACTTGTTGGCTATTTACCTATTGTATAAATCTTTGAAACATAGCAGCATCATTATAATTATATTTCCTGTCTACAGCATTATGGCTCCATCCTCTAATTGAATATCTACTTGCAAAGGTCAATGTATCAAATAGGTTCTACAATCAGTCTGGCTAGATTGGTTTTGGTAACCATCACAATGTATGTTATTATAGTTATTTGAGTCACTACCATAATGGTGGCAAAGATTATTGCGTTATTAATACCATGATTAGATAAACATTTTTTTGACTCTGCTACTTCAGAGTTCAAATCTGTAGTGGATAGCTTTGACAGGTCTCTATGAGGTATAGTTTTAGATTCTATATCCTGCCAGTCTTTCTGAAGTGCTGATATATCTTGCCATGTTAACCTAGGAGTTGAGCTTTGTAATCCTACCCAGCCACATGTAATAAAAAAGCTAGCTTCGGATCCATATTTGTAGAGAATTGGTTTTGCTGTTGTGATTTGACTTTTAATGTATCACCAAATGTTAGTATTGCTAGTTTTGTAGCATTAGTATTGCTGTTGCTACTGCCAATTTTACCGACATCGCGATCAGCATTATTATTATTAGGATTGGTAGACGCATATTTAAGATGATTTTGTTATTGTTCCTGGTGACCAAATATCATTTTAATTGGCTGCGGTATTTCAAATACAATAAGCATAAGAGCAATAATAATAAATACTTCAATTACTGCGAAACTTACTAAAGTGCTATTCAATTTTAGATTATGATTTTGGCTAGGGCAGTATCAATTTTTAACATTCCTTGACTCTGTTAATTAATAAAGTTAATTTGCACATCATAACTATATAATATTGCAACTATCACAGGTAGTGTTACTAGTAATCTGATTTCTGATACTGATTACTCAGTAGCGGTTAAGAGGTAGTTGATGATCCTGATGATGAGGCACTATTGCTAGTAGCACCGGTTACACTACTGCCAGGAGTTGTAGGAGTAATTCCGTTGGCTGTATCAAGACAGTTTGTAACTACTTTATGAGCGAGGCCCTCTGATGACTTGTTTGCTATAGTAAGACAGCTTATAAGCGAGCTTAACTCTTTCTTAGTTAGAATATTAGAATTATGGTTAGTTGTAGCAGAAGTCTTATCGCCAAGGGTACTAACAGTACCAGTACCGCCCCCGCTACTGCTGTTACCTCTCTTTGAAACTGCAAACACCACGTAAGAATGATTGAGCTCATTGTGGTCCCAAGTCCGAAAGCTATCAGTAGTAGTACCCCTGCAAAACAATATGAAAAATAGTTCCTTTTATAGGACATACGATGGCCATAATATATCCATAATTTTGTATTGCTTAACTTTGTTACTTTAATACAGTGAATACGCCAGACAATATAGATGCTTAGCAATAACAATTTGGCTGTCTCTTAATACCGTTACTTTAGCTTTCAGTGGAATTTACGCCTATCAAAAGACATTCGATGTATCGTCTAAACAATATCTAATCAGACGCAGCAGCGCGAAATTAGAATGGTTAACGATGAAATTGGTTCTTTATAACTACAAGGCAAAATACTTAAAAGAAGATTAGATAACATGCTTACGTCAAATATTAATAATAGAAACCTTGCCACTTGTCACAGTTGCTATATGAAATTAATATGGAGATTCAAATAGAAAAGGTGCAAGTGATATAAATAAAAGCAAGCTATTATCTTTTTTGTTTTTGCCTGTGGTGATCGGTGTTGTAGGTATGATCACTCTTGGTGCTTATAATTTTAATTATCTTTTTAATTTTAACAGTACATTATCATCGCCATCTTCTTCATCACGATCCTCCTCTCCCTCATCATCAGGAGCGAATCCACAAGCCGAAGAGCAAGAACTGCCAGAACCAATGCTTGTAGGATTACATGAAAAAAATAATCTGAAGGTGGATAGTTTTGTTGCCCAAGGTTTATCGTTTCCAACAAGCATGGCATTTGTAGATCGCGGCAACATTCTTGTTTTAGAAAAGGCAGGTAAAGTTCGTCTCATTTCTAATGGAGTATTACAAAAGCAGCCTGTATTGACAGAACAAGTAGATAATACAAGCGAGCGTGGTTTATTGGGAATCGCAGTATTAAAAGAAAATAGATCCTCATCGTCTCCTTTACCTTCAACTAAGCAATCACGCTTATCGTCACAATCATTATCATCGACAGCAGTAGCAAATAATACAACAACAACTAAGGTGTTCCTATACTTTACTGAATCCAATGGGGGGGAAGAACCATTAAGAAATAGAATTTACAAATATGACTGGGATAGCAAGAAACATCTGCTTTTGCATCCAAAGCTGATATTGGATGTTTCAGCTCTTCCAGGACCAAATCACGATGGCGGAAAAATAGCAATAGGCCCTGATCATTACCTTTATGCCGTAATAGGAAATGTCAATGCAGGCGACAGCATACTTCAAAACGATAAGCGTGGAAGAGGTCCGCATGATACCTCTGTCATATTTAGAATAGATCCAGACAACGGATCATCGGCTCCTAACAATATCCTTTCAAGTCTAGACAATAATGCTACTAGCAATAAAATACTAAGCAAGTATTACGCATATGGTATTAGAAACAGTTTTGGATTAGCATTTGACCCTATAACTGGGAAGCTATCGGATACAGAAGATGGAGAGGCAACATACGATGAAGTCAACTTGGTAACTCCTGGTTTTAATAGCGGTTGGCAACTGGTAATGGGTCCTCTTTCTAGAAGTAATGTAACTACCCAAGATCTGGTTAACCTTCCCGGATCTCATTATACTGACCCTGCGTTTAGTTGGCTGACTACAATCGGCGTTACTGATATCGAATTCTTGAAGTCAACAAAGCTTGGAAGCAGATATGCGAATAATATTTTTGTTGGTGACATCAACAATGGAAATCTATATTATTTTGAACTCAACAAGACTAGAACCGGCCTGAGGTTTGGCTACAATAGTGATTATGATAATAACGAAGCTGCCCTATTATCGGATTTTGTAGCAGATGACAAAGCTGAAGTTTCTACAGTAACTTTTGGAAAAGGCTTTGGCGGCATAACAGACATCAAGACTGGTCCAGATGATGGCTTTTTATATATACTGTCTTATTTTAACGGCAGCATCTACAGGATAGTACCTGACAGTGATAACAATTACATTAATCATGGAAACAATGATAATGAGAACCTGTATTGAAAATTATCAAACGTAGTCCCTATTTCGGGTAGAACTTGATCAGAAGTATCATGAAAGTATATAGGTCATCAGCTACAGACAACAAAGAAGCAAGAATCAGCCTTGTAAAAGTTCAGTTCTGCTTTATATCTAAAAACAATTTGTCCTTTAACAAGCAGTCTTGGAGTTCTATTGGACTGTGATCATGATTGTACTTTTAGAACATAAGTTGTAGTAAGCAAAAAGTACTTGTGGTACCTTCTCAATTGAAACAGCTATTATAGGCTAAGGCATTATTATTGTTACGCCAAAAGAAATTGAAGAGAATGCATAGCATTCTCATCATGCTGTTAAAAGTACCCCTAATTATCAGGCGGAGCACTTGCAGCAGTGCCTAGCGGATTTATTTTATGTCTTAAGGCCACTATACTTGTAGGCAATAACACTGCAAATGCAATTATCCCCAAACCGTTAGTTATGACCATTGTTATGACACCTATCACTAACAACGTAATTCCGATAGCCTTTGCATTTTTTACAACAAATGTAATTACAATGCCTGCGAAGTAAATAAAGAAGGACAATGCTAAACCACTCATAAAAGGGCCGATCGCTGCTTTGCTGGCGTTATACTTTTGTTGACTAATTGCATTTTGCGTATTATTTGTAGTTAGGTGTTTGGTCATATTTAGAAAGACTTGACTTTTTCTAATAAACGCACTCTCTGTTATGAATATCCCCAACATAAGAAACATGCCTATCATACATGCGATTAATGCTAAGGTTTGATATGTTTTCATATGGCTTTCTCCAATACATATTATAGTTAATTATGAGATGACGAATTGACAGCATACTCCCTACTACAAACAAACACTGGCAATGAGCGTATCTAGCCAGTAAGTGCTTGCAGTTATATAAAAAATTATATTAACTATTGACTGGTTATTCAATAGCGTAGCTAAATTCTAATAATAGGTATGCATTCTATCCTATGACTAATAAGGATTACTTAGGCAACTATAATATATAATATCTTTTTGTTCTTGTTCTTCTCGCCATTACAAACTCATCCATAATTATTTGATTTTTAGTTGACATTCACTACACCTGCCATTATTGGATGGAGCGTGCAATAGTAACCATATGTACCAGCTTTATCAAATGTACGTTCAACGGTCTGATTAGCATTTAATAACCCTGAATCAAATAGCTTGCCTTTGTCGGTAGAATTCTCAAACCCAGAAGTTACAGTATGGGCTTCTTCTTTATCTGCATTAATCCATCTTACTTTATCGCCAGCTTGAATAATAATCGAACCAGGCATGTATGGTTCTTTAACCTCATCTCCTATGATTCTCACTTCTGTTGCATTCGAAGCAGTAGAAGAACTAGTTGTTTGCTGATTTGTTTGATTGATAGCAGTAGCATTAGTGCTTTCAGATTCTATTGTTTGTATAGATGACTCATTGGCTAGCAGAGATTTAGCTTTATCTAAGTTCGAATTTATATTATTTATTAATTGCTGAATACCTTCTATTGGGGATTTGTCTTTTATAGCTTGTCTTAACTGCTCTCTTAGCATTATTTCAGTATTTTCCTTTAATGCCTTGTCATGCTTCTCTAATGGTGCCTCTATGAATTCAAAGTTGTCTAGATATGCGCCAGTCGCGAGATTTTGAGCGCCTGTAAAGTTTTGTTTTCTATATTCGTTTATGGTTTTGTTTAACAATGATTTGACTGTAGGTATTATTACTTTGGATGACTTTTGCTGTTGTTGCGCAAAAGCTGTTTGTGAAATAATTGGCGCAGAGAAAACAAGTATTGCTGATTGCAGTACCGACGACAAAATTAGCAAACATGCAATAGAGATAGATGCGATAACAGGATAAGTTGATTTTGCAATTTTATCGTTATCTTCTCTTTGTTTCATACTTAGGGATGCCTAATTGCAAGACCTTATTTATAGTAAATGTCAATTCTCTCTAATGAGAATAAGATTAAACGAAACACACAATCGAACAAAGAAATAGACGTGACATATCATTGATAATTTCCCGTATTATTTCTTATACTGCCACATTTTTTACTATTTTTAGCTTTTGTTAGATATCATGATTGCAAATCATTGCTACACAATATCACAGAATATACTATTTTTTATCACCTGTAAGTAAGTGATAAAGAAAATCTTTTGTTATGCCATAGTCCGCCATAGCAGAGTCAGCTATTTTGCAGATTAGCTTCTTTTGTTGTACTTATTAAAACTTTTATGTCTTGGCCAGAAGTCAACCGTTTACTAGTCAGATGTAGATAAGTACTGATATATTCTCAAGATAAACTAGACATAGCTATAATGGTAATTCCATACATACTAATAACCCATCTTCTTCATTCATTGAATGGGTTACAGATTAAATAGTAGAGTTTAAATTATGTTTCAGCTATGATTAGGCAAACCTAATGAGATACTTTGATTAACAAGAAGATCCACAGACGTATAAGAGTAGGCATTGATGTTGGTGGTACCTTTACAAAAGCAGTTGCTATTGATATGGTTGATGGAAAGATTATAGATAAAGTTACTGTTCCAACAACGCATTCGTCGAATCAAGGTGTTTCAACTGGTATATTGGAAGCATTAACTATCCTAATGCAAAAGCATTCCATACTCGAATCTGAAATCGAAATAATATCGCATAGCACAACTCAAGCAGTTAATGCGTTACTCGAGGGGGACACATCTAAAGTTGGAGTAATTGGCATGGGAGTAAGTTTGGACAGATCAAATGTCAAAAAACGAACTAATATAAATAACCCACAACTTGCTTCATCAAAAAAATATCTTAAAACATGTTATAGATTTTTGGATACTTCAGACTACCTCAATTCTGAAAATGTGAGATCCACTATTTCAAAATTAAAGCGGGAGGGAGCGCAAGTTCTCGTTGTTAGCGAAGCATATGGAGTAGACGATCCAAGTAATGAAAAGTTTGTGGTAGATAACTCTGATATACCCGCTATAGCAGGACATGAACTTACAGGAATATATGGACTCGAGATTCGAACATTGACCGCTGCAATCAATGCAAGCATTCTACCAAAAGCAATTAGCACTGCGGAATTTGTTGAATCTGCTGTAAGAGAGAAAAAAGGGATTAATGCTCCTATTATGGTAATGAAAGGTGATGGGGGAGTAACAGATATGAAGACCTTTAGGGTCAAGCCCATAGTAACTGTGCTTTCAGGCCCTGCAGCTAGCGTTGCAGGAGCTCTGCTTCATCTACGTATTTTAAATTGGGTATTTATTGAAATTGGCGGTACGTCAACTAACATTTGTATGATTAAAGATGGGAAACCTCAGATTCAATATGTGACTATAATGCAACATCCTACATGCATACGTTCCTTGGATGTGCGTGTAGCAGGCGTTGCAGGAGGATCGCTCGTACGATTATCAACAAATGGCAAAAAAATCATTGATGTGGGTCCAAGATCAGCGCATATTGTCGGTTTGCAGTATTCTTGTTTTACAAATCCTGAAGAATTAGAAGGTGGCGAGGTGGTCACTTTTCAACCAAGAGATGGAGACCCAGTAGATTACGTTGCAATTAGAGGAAAGGCAGGTAAGCTTTATGCGATAACTAATACTTGTGCTGCGAATGTACTTGGTTTTATAGAAGAAGGAGATTACGCCAAAGGTAATCAAATATCCGCAAATATAGCAATTTCAATCCTATCTGAAAAATTGGGCATTGATCCGAAAGAAACATCAAGATCTATTTTGGAAATATCAGCAAACAAAATCCTTGATATTATTATACCTATGCTCAAGCAGTACAAGTTAAAGGCTGGGCAGTCCAATGTAACTGTCATTGGAGCAGGAGGTGGAGCATCAGTTCTTGCTCCTTACATAGCGAAAAGAATACAGTTTTCTTACAAGTTGGCCGAACATGCAGAGGTGATATCTTCTATAGGGGTGGCCGCTGCAATGATACATGAAGAACAAGAAAGAACAATAGTAAACCCTGATCCAGATGATGTAACGTCATTGATAAATGAAGTAAAACAAGCGGCAATTGATAAGGGGGCGCTACCTGAATCTGTTGTTGTACAGACAAAATATGTCAGCGAAAGGTCCCTCCTGCGCGTAACTGCCGTAGGTAATATGAGCTTAGATGCAGGTACTGCCAATGCGAGGGAAATTAACAGAGAAGAAGCAGATGTATTGGCATGTGAGTTATTTGGGATTAGCGATGGCAGAAGAAATTACACTACGAGAAGAATGTTTGATATGAATAATTATCATGTCTTTGCATGCGAAATTGAGACCAAGAAACTATTCTTGAAATCAAAAAAACAAGCAGTATTAGTATTAGATAAATATGGTCGAGTGAAATTATCGGTAGATAATGCTGCTGTTTTTAGTGGCAAAAAGGAAGAAGTAGAAGAAAAGCTCGAATCTGTATTATTTAAATCAAATGGTAACAATCAAGATCTTTCGCCACAGGTTCACATATTAGATGATACAAAATTAGTCGATTTTTCAAGTCTCACGGCTCCTGAACATGTATCTAAGGCAGTACACGATACCCTTGCGACAAGCACTGCGAAGGAGATTGCTGCCATCGTCAAATTAAGATAATCAAACAGCTTTTGTAGTTCGTTTTGTAGACGCATCTTTAACTATTCGTATATGCATTAAATTTACTATCTTGGATATTAACGGCTCTTGTATTGTAATTCATAAACAAGCTACTGCCTCCAGATTAATCTCTAATGATTTTGCCTTACTTTTATATAAAATAACCCTCTTTCCTTTATCATCAATATTGACTCTTTCTATTGTTATTAAACCTGTGTTCAAGAGTTTTTTAATTTTTTTATAAGTAGAACTTTGCGGAAGGTTGTTTTCACGGCATATCTGTGACACTGTCTTTGGATTATTTGTAACAGACAATATTATATTACAGTCAGTCTTATCTGGAATCTCCGGTAGGGTTAAAAACGCCATATCCTGATCCTTTGAACCACAGGTATTGATAATTTGCATTAGTAGGCATGTCCCAATTAGGTGTGCCTAATATTTAAACACTCTTATAATATATTCTTGTCAGAAGGCATATCTTGTTATATATTTTGAGATATCTATTTCAATGCATGTTACATACAATGTTGTTAGGCTACATGAATATCATATCATATCATATATACATAAATGTCAGTACGATTATCACAATTGAGAACAATATCAATATTTAAATATGTATAATATTTAATTAGGAAGGCCTAATGGTTTTCTGTTCAAGATTAAGGTATCAACAAAATGGGAAAGAATTGCCATGACAAATAAAAGAGCGACTAATTTGGATACCATTAAAGTAGCACCATCAATATCACATGATACCGTTATTATGTCCTCCATCGTTATAGTACATCTGCTTATCTTTTCTCTTTTTTCCACAAATTACCTGGTCAACGCACAAAATGATAATAATAACCTAATATCTACAAATTCAATTTTAACTAGAGCCTCCAATAATAATACCAGACTTAATGCTACTGATGCATTTATTGTCTTATTTAACATACAAAGAATACAGACACAGCTCGACTTGAGTCGAGACGCCTTAAATAAAGGTGATAGCTATGCAGCCTTTGCCCATGCTTATATCCCTCATTCTGTAATATACCCTTATATTAGAAATCTGGTCGAACAAGTAAGCGAAAACGGTAGCACTTCTACTACTAAGAAGTTGGAATCTGCTTTAACTGATATTCCATTTATGATAAAATCTGGAAGCTCCTTTAATGGTGTCAGAGATGCAATTGCGAAAGACAAGTCTTTGTTGAATTCAATATCTAGTAATATCGCCGAATCAATACCTAATACATATAGAATACCAGTTATGTTACAGACTGCTGTCTTCCTACTAAGAGATGCTGAAAAATCATATCAGTTATCAAATGCGAGTACTTCAAGTGGTAGCTATAGCAACAATGTAGGCCAAAATAATAAAGATACGAGTAAACAACGGCAATTAAGCCAAATAGATTATGAGAACGCAATAGGATTGGTCAACACGTCAAAATCAATATATGGTCAGATATTTGCATCTGTAGGTAATAGCAATAATAGTAACAAAAATTCTGAAATTGAACTATCTTTAAATCAATTAGATTATTTACTCAGAAATAGGTCTAACGATCAAATAGTCTCAAAACTAGTCAATTCAATAGAGCATACCGTAGGACAAAGCTTACTCAATTCACCTTCCTCCAATCCTGCTAACAACAGTCTGTCTGGTCCACCTAATAATCAGTATATACAATACTTTGCAAATATACGAAATTTGCTTCAAAGTCTCATTGTAGATGTTAAAAAAGACGATTACATGTCCGCAGAACAGGCTGCTGTTAATGCATATTTGGATAATTTCGAATATTTGGAGCCTCCAATTGAAAAACATGATTTTAAGCTCAAATCTGACATAGAACTAGCGATGAGAGAACAACTAAGACAAATGATAAAAGATAAAATGCCAAGTGATAAAATAATATCCTTTGTTAACTCCGTACTATTGAATTTAGATAAGGCTCAATCTCTTTTGAACAGCAACCCTTCTTTATACAGGGGCTCGGCTACAAGTGGTAATTCTGGCATAACAACAAGTACTTTACTAAATATGAAATCATCATTAGGAGTAATAAAAAATGGAGAGACATTTGCAGATATACAAACGCTAAGCAAAGGTTTTGGAATTTATACTGGAGAAAGAAAAAGCATAGGGCAGACCTCGGATGCTTCAAAGGTCTCTGTCAGAAATAACATCGATCAAATCAGGTTAAGTCTAGAAGATATGCTGAAACAATATAGCAAAGGAAGCTATGGCGACGCCTTATCGACTTCCCGTTCTGCCTACTTGGACAGCTATGAAAATATTGAAGTTCCACTACGACCCATAAACCCGGATTTTACACTCGATATGGAGATAAAGTTTGCTGAACTACGAAACCTTATCCAAGCGAAAGCCAGTTTTGAAAATGTACAAGAGAAGACCTTTGAAATCAGACAAGGATTAGATGAATCAGAAAGACTTGTATCTGGTACTGGCGTGATAGCTCCTTCAATAGCATTTTCAACATCTTTTTCTATAATATTTAGAGAGGGTTTGGAGTCAGCTCTGATTGTAGGTGCAATTCTTACGTACCTTGAGGCATCAAGGAATGAACAGTTCAAAAAACATGTCTATTATGGCATTGCTATAGCTGTCTTGGCAACGGCTGTTACATGGTTTATTGCTCAATATATTATTGAAATATCTGGAATAAACAGAGAACTAATTGAAGCCATTGCAGGCATTTCTGCAGTAGTAGTTTTGTTTTGGGTAAGCTTCTGGGTCTTAAACAAAGTCGAGACAAAGAAATGGATTGAATTTGTCAAGGCAAAGGTATGGAAGGCAACTACTACTGGAAGTGTAATGGTTTTTGTAATGCTTTCTTTCTTTACTATATATAGAGAAGGATTTGAAACCGTTCTTTTCTATCAAGCAATGTTGTCTTTTGCAAAATATATGGAAATGTATGTCATAGCCGGTTTGACTCTAGGTATTGCTATAATAGTAGGGTTAGTCTTTCTCATAAGAAGACTGGGAAAGAAGCTTCCACTTAGAGTTCTATTTGGTTTGACCATGGGAATAGGAGCTTATATGTCAATTGCATTTATGGGAAATACAATTCGATCATTTCAAGAAGCTGGTTACATTCCAATAACTGATATGATTGGTATGGTACCTAGACTAGATATCAATATGGCAAACATGACTGGAATTCATCCTACTCTAGAAACTATTATTGCACAGATTGTTTTGCTATCTGTATATCTTGTAGGGTCACTTTACATACTTATATTACAACCAAAAAGAAAAAAGGCGATAGAAATCTCGAGAAAATCTATGTCAGATTTGGAAAAAAGTAGAAAAAGGGAAGGTCAGTAAATAAACTAGTCGTGTATATTACCTGCAGAGTATTAAGAAAAATTAGCGCACATACACCTACACACAATAATAATAAATTTAATAATGATTAGATCCCATTCTATTCAGTAGTCATATTGGAGAAAGCTAGAACCATCACTGAAAGGAAGACGCAAGACATAGATGGTAAAAGAAACAGTATCCGTGACAATGCTACTGCGGAACAGCTCTATGTCGGAACAGCAGAATCTGAACATATAGAAATGTATCTGAAAGCTATTTGGTATATACATGAACAGGGTGAAGAGATTAAGGTTAGCTCTATTGCCAAAGTCCTTAATATTAGACAGCCCTCTGTTGTTGAAATGCTTCAAAAGCTAAATGACAGTAAACTAGTACGTTATCAGAAGGGCAGTCTAGTACAGCTTACGGTGGAAGGCAATAGGATTGGAAAGCAAATGATTAGAAATACACGATTGCTTGAAGTGTTGATGAAGGATGCACTAAAAATGGAGATTGATGAAGAAATGGTTTGTGGAATTGAGCACCATATGAAGAATATATTTACAGATGCGCTATGTACGTTGCTAAATCATCCAATCAAATGTCCCCATGATTATGATATTCCACGAGGACAATGCTGCACTAAAAACAATAA
>DATFDI010000028.1:0-35345 GCA_035252175.1 Nitrososphaeraceae archaeon | reverse complement strand
CCCTCCAAATCCTTGGGAAACAGCTTGGGTATTTTGGCATTATACAGACGAGTTTCATTACTACGCCTTGACATTGAAGACTAACGGACTTCAAATAGAGAAGAAAGATAACAACAATCATGATGATAGTGCAGAGATATATCTCGTAGATACATCAAGCCCGACGGTAAAGCTAGGACAATGGCAACACATAAAAATTAGACACGAAGGTTCAACTACTCCACATATCCAAGTCTGGGTTGACGGAGTTAAAGCTGCAGACTTCATTGATAATCAGCCAATCAGTTCATCTAACCTATCAAGTGGATACATGGGACTATACAATGAAGATGCAAAGGCGAACTTCGATAATGTGAATATCAACCCTCTTACCAGCCCTTAACCAATTCATTTATCCAACGCAATAGAAAATGCTACATCAATTGCTTATGGTTTGTGAATAACAAAAAAATGTCGTAAAACAAGTAAGATCTAAACACATACATTTCCGATAAGGGGTAATTAAACAGCTCTGGTAATGAATATCCTACCCAACTGGGAATATCCCACAACTAGCATTAATCCGCGCGAGATTAAACGAATGCTCTATACGTCATGAGATTTTTCATTATTTTGCCTTAAATAGGTTAATTAGTTGCATATATATCCACAATAGTTTTTCTACTATTATACACACGAAAAATTGAAGTAACGAGCAAATGAAGTCTGATAAACTGTGGATTGCTATTTTCTTTAGTCTCATGACTGTATGGTTATTTGTTTTGATTTCCATTTTGCGATTATCCAATACAAATGTGCTAGTAGATAGGGAAGTTGATCTTTCTATTCCAACATCATTAGCATTAAATTTCAATATGCTTTATCTGTTTACCTCAATTTTTGTATTTTCGGTTTTTCTTGTAGCATTCAATAAACTACAAAGATATCAAAGAAAAATCAAAACTAAGAATCAGTCTTACCTAAAGCAACAAGATTTATGCAGTATTATTATTCCAGCAAGAAATGAAGAGAATGTGATAAAAAGAACTGTTATCGCATGCTTAGAACAAACATATAGAAACATTGAGATATTGGTCATATGTCATAACTCAACGGACGGAACCTTTGAGCAAGTCAAGGTTGAAGATGATAGGGTAAGAGCCTTTAACTTAAATACTAAAGAGACCGGCAAAGCAATAGCACTCAATTATGCCGTAGAAAAGGCTAGAGGGAAATACATACTTGTAGTCGATGCTGACGGCATAATCTCTAGAGACTTTATAGAAAACTCCCTACCTTTGCTTGACGAACCATATGTGGCAGTCCAGGGGAGATGTGTACCTAGCAATAGAAACTATAATTTTGTAACCAAGATGTTGGCCCTAGAAGATGATCTTTGGTTTGCGCCTTTTTGCACGGCAAGAACAATTTTTGGCAATAGATGCCCACTCGCAGGAACCGGTTTCATCATTCTAAGAGATATATTGATTAAAGCAGGAATGTTTTCAAACAACTTGGTGGACGACTATGAGCTAACATATAGACTGTTGAGGAAAAGATACAGTATAGCATATGCCCCTTTATCCATAATTTATGATGAAAAACCACCTACTATTGAACTTATGCTTCGGCAAAGGGCAAGATGGGCTAAGGGATTTCAAAGTTTAATAAAGAAAAGAATAGCCACGCCACGTGATATACTTGGAAATATTTATTGGCTAAATCCTATAGGGATACTAGCAGGGTTGGTGATGTTTCTTGTTACCGCATATGCTTCAATACATAATCTCCTGTTTGATTATTTTCCATATACATTCTCATATTTGCCACTGAACATGTGGTACATATTTACGGGAATAACCTTAATCCTGTATATTCTGGTGATAATAAAACAACATGGCAAAAAGGGAATAAAGTACATAGCTTATATTCCATTGTATATCATATTTTCCCAATACTCTCTAGTAATAACCCTGAGAGGCTTCTTTGTAAAGTCATGGGGTGCTACAAAAACAACACATGGATTTACAGTTAAAGAGGATAAGAAATCACTTGAAGTTGAGAACATTAAATAGGAAAACTCATAAGAATCTCACTGCAGAAAGCAAAACGCAATTGGTAGTTGGAGTTATTATAATTTTAGCATTTTTCGTTTTCACCAAATACGTAGAGGTTAACGCTCAGCTCATCCCTATTCCCTCCATGTCTTCAGTAACACAGGTACAAAACAAAAATATCAATACGACTACAATTAAAAACGATCACAAAGCCCCTGAAATGCAGATTCTTACCACTAAGTTGATAGAAGGCAAAAATGTCTTCAGAGTAAAAATAACTGACGAATCTGGCATCAAATCATGCGAAATCAGATATAACGGTTACGCAAGTGTCAAGTTGGCTGATTGTGTTTATGACAGTAACAATATATACAAATCCCTAATTAGCGCCGCTCCTCCCTCTCAGACAGTCCAGGTTTATGTGAAAGATCCCAACGGAAATAGTGCAACAGGCGTTAAGACCTTTGTTGTCAGTCCTAGACCTCATATGTTGGACCAAATATCTCAGACTTTTTCAATAGTATTGCGTGACCTCCATTTGGTTAGCTAATTTGTGAGCTTGCGACTGAAAAGTCACATATGCCAAATGCACTCGGCAGATGGGCCTATATCGTTAGCTCGCCGTAGTTCGGGTTATCCACTGAATATAATTATAATAAAAGACAATGACGTTAATCGACGATATTAAAGACTTAAGGCATGATGAAAGGTCAAATAAAGATTAGTTGTTAAACACATTGATAGATGGTATCGAATCCTAAATGCGCTAAATGCGGTATTGAAACGCTAAACACCCATTATTATTCCTGTGAGCATACAAAAGACGAATTAATGTGTACTGGCTGCTATCAAGAAATACACTGGGATCTTACTAATAATTAGATATCTGTTTAACAGAATAGCTTCAACAACAACATATCAAGCTCTACCATATTAAAAATAACTCCCGCCAGTATCATGGCATATCACGATCCATAGTTGGACTGCTGTATGCAATGATGTAAATGAATGTATGGCTCGTCTGCCACTTGATGGATTGTGTAAAACATAAGCTACGTCATGGTCGGGCTTGAAGATTATATCCTTAAAAAGGATTCAAAATAATTGTTTATTTAAATTATGGTATCCTTAATCTACGTCACAGATTGTTCAGAAACGCTCCGCCAGGATGGAAAGTAAAGTCATCAAAAGAAATCTATTCTCATAACTTAATAAAAATATTCGAAGATACACTTGATCTGGATGGCGAAGAGACAATATATATACGCGCAGTTCGCAGAAACTATTCAACTATAGTCCCATTCATATCAAACAATGAACTTCTTGTTATTAGGTGCTATAGACATTTAGTTGATTCTGTTCAGGTAGAAGCACCTTCTGGATATATAGAAGAAGGTGAAAGCCCCTATCAGGCGGCTATACGCGAACTTAAGGAGGAAACTGGATACGAGGCCAGAAAGGTTCTGCCCCTTGGATGCTATACCCTTGATTACTCGATGTTTGAGCAGGAGGGGAATGTTTTTGCTGCTTATGATGTAGTCAATGATCAAGAGCGAAGCTATAAGCAGTCGCTTGGAAGAATGGAACAGATAGAAGTAGATATAATATCTATCTCTGAAATAAAGCAACTGTTGCGCGAAGGAAAAATATTAAACGCGGCTTCTATTGTTGCCTTTCACAAGGCTTTAGAATTTCATGAGCTACACATTACGGATAACTAGAGGCACTCTGCTTATGTATTTGACCGACTAGTCAGTTCTTTAATAAATCAAATATCACATTTTTGTCATAGAGGATTCTAAACAATTTACTTAGACTTGGTTTTGCTAGGTCCTCTGCATTGGGGCTTTAAATGCACAGTTGGATTCAGAGGTCAAGAATTAATCGTGCAGAGCACCAATCGAACTACGCCGCTTTTATACTTCTAACTAAAGTTTTCCGTGCTCTAGTTGTACGAGTGTAAATGGATGGAATACTAATAAGTTCGGATGACGAGTACAAGACTTAAAAGTGACAATATTACTTTAGACGCATATTCGTTCAATGGTAACATCATCGTCACTTTTTGCAGCTACAGGTTCAATTATTCTTATTATAGCTATGTGTTCAGTCTTATCGCATTTTCACCAGGAGGTATTAGCTCAAAATCAACAGCAGCAACAATCAACTGATACCTTAGAAAAAAACAAACATATAATCATATCATTTGTTCAAGGAGTTTTAAACGAACATAACCTGACAGCACTTGACAATTACTACACCCCAAATGTTACACAACACAATCCTTTGGCTGCACAAGCAAAGCAAGGGTTCAAACAATTCTTCACACCGTTCTTCTCTGCGTTCCCAGATATTCATACAACTATAGAACATATAGTAGCTGAGAATCATGTTGTTTTAGTTTTCCTTAACTGGACGGGTACACATAAAGGCGAGTTTCACGGTATACCCCCTACAAATAAGACAGTAAATATGAGAACTGCTGATTTGTTCAGGATAGACGATAATGGCACTATTGTGGAGCATTGGGATGTGGCGGATCCCTTATACTTATTACAACAAATCGGAGCGCTTACCATTAATGAATCAAAAGCAGAGTGATATAACCGGACGTACCTCATCAAAGACAAAAGTAGCAGCTTGGCTATGCAACATCATCCGAAGAACAGTTCGTTTATACTCATACTCAAGCAAAGTAGGAGTCGAGACGGACATGTCCCTTTACTTCTGTTGATTGAGAATCAGCCGCAAAATTGCTTTTACGAATGCTATAAACGTATGTGACGATGGTCACGACCAGTATGATGAAAATGACTGCCTGATTCTAAGGCGTAAAAAATTTGAAACTCGCATGATGGTATGGAGAGAATATAGGCGACATGTGATCGTATAATTTTTAATTAGTTATAACGAGATGATGTCACAAATTTCGATATATACATATATCTGTTAATGTCTGAATACAAGGATAAAGAAACATATGAGTAAAGCATCGAAGATATCCCCGATTATTATTGTAATAACCGCAGTCATGTTAATGGTAGGAATGTTCGCCACGACGGCGATACAACCAAGGGAAGCTTTAGGACAAAAAAACACCACTTCACTTGCCCCGAACTCTAATTCGCGAGGTACCGCGAATGCTACTGCAGCGGCCGGTACTACTACTGGCTTCCAGACTTATGACAATGCCACGCTTGGAATGAAGATAATGTATCCATCTAATTGGACCAAGCAAACCACAGCTAGAGGAGTTACTTTTGCTGTTGTTTTAGGTCGCAGTACTGCAAATCATGAAAATTTCTTGGCTAAGCTTAATGCAAGTGCTCTTAGGGGATTTCCCACAAATATGACTCTCAAGGGAATGGCAGATCGGGTTGTTAGTAGTTACCAGCACTTTCTTCCCAACTTTCAAAGTCAGTCCTACTCTAACGCCACGCTCGCTGGCAACAATGCTATCAAAATCGTTTACACGTACACTGATCCCAAAAACAATAAGTTCGCTGCGACGGACATTGCCACTATAAAGAACGATAAATTGTATGTTATTCAGTACTACTACTACACAAAATTACCGAAGCAGCAGGCTTACTTGCAGACGCTTCAGAAGATGGTGGGCTCGTTTCAGATCATAAAATAGCCGATCCTAGCGATAGCTTTGAATTGACTTTAGCTACGGTGATAATAACTATCTACTTTTATCAGTCTCTGTCACTCAGAAATAAAGCTCACATAATTACATGCCGTTTGAGCGAAATAGCATCTAATAATATCCAATATTGGGATATATCACGAATACTTTGAACAAGGTGGTTAAATTCCGATAAAATTAGCTAGTACTGGATTCAGACATGAGCCGTCTCAACCATAGCAGTAGTAGGAACATTGGCGGTACTGGTGCTACGCCAAGAAGCACACGCACTGAATATTAAGGGCAATTTATCCACGCTCATATAAATATCAAAATCGATGGCTTTCACATCGTACATTGAATAGTATTACAGAATAATTCTAACTTTTTTCAGGATGCCCATTGTGGTCTAGACTTGCCCCTGTAAATGCAGTAGTAGACCTAAAGAAGTTCTCTATTAACATAGTTAAACTGTCTTTTTCAGTTGATTTATTAGTTGGTCGGACGGGTCACCCTTATCAGGGCATTAAACTTGCCTGATTTGTATGGTCAAAAGGTCAAAGTCTTCGTTGCTTTCACTTAGGCAACTCTCAGAAGGAATAAAGAATGGGGATATATCCCCATTAGATCTAATTGAAGTATGTCTAGATAGAATCAAGAAATTCGATCCAATACTAAATGCATTCATTAGCGTTTTTGATGAAAAAACTCTGTATGAACAGGCCCAAATAGCAGAAAAAGAGATCAAGCAAGGGCAGTATCATAGTCCTCTACACGGTATTCCATTTTCGATCAAGGATATTTTCTATGCGGATGGCATACGATGTACTATGGGTTCAAAAATATTTTCAGATAATATATCACATGTAGATGCAACAGCTGTAAAAAGACTGAAGAGAGCTGGTGCAATTCTGATCGGAACAAACAATCTAAATGAATTTGCATCGGGAATAACGGGCATCAATTATTTTTATGGGTCATCTAAAAACCCCTGGGATACTTCTCGAATATCAGGTGGTTCAAGTGGCGGCTCTGCGGTCGCTGTAGCAACAGGCATGGTCCCATTTTCGTTGGGAACAGATACGGGCGGTTCCATCAGAGTTCCTTCGTCTCTCTGCGGTGTGGTCGGTATAAAGCCCACTTTCGGCAGGGTTAGTAAACATAACGTATTCCCATTGTCCCCGTCCTTGGACCATGTAGGATGCATTACAAGAAGTGCATGGGACACATCAACAGTGATGCAATATATATCCGGCTGGGATCCACTAGATGAAAGTTCTACACGCAAGAAAGTACCAGATTATACAAAAACTATTGAAAATTCAAGTATTAAGGGGATTCGAATTGGGATACCAAGGAATTATTTCCTAGATCATGTCTCATCACAGGTCGAGAGTCTGTTTTATGAATGCATTGAAATTCTAGAATCTGCAGGGTCAGTTGTATTGTATGATTTTGATTTACATGACACTGACCACTATCAAAAAACCTGGCAAAAAATTAGGCTCGCAGAAACGGCAGAAATACACACTAAATGGTTAAAGACAAGAGCAAAAGAATACAGCCAGGAGGTAAGACAAATGTTAGTACAAGGAACAAAGATATCTGCAGTCGAGTACATCTCTGCTGCTAATATGGTGAGAAAACTAAGAAAAGAATTTCTATCTATACTCGGTTCAAAAGTAGATGTTCTTATGGTTCCAACCACTATTATTCCCGCTCCAAAATTTGATGAAGAGAGTATTGTTACTGATAACACCGCTGTCTTACATACTCGTGAAGCTTTACTTCAAAATACAATTCTTTTCAATTGCATAGGACTTCCTGCCATTAGTATACCAATAGGATTGACCAAGGGCAAAATGCCTATAGCTGCGCAAATAATTGGACCTCCGCTAATGGAGGGGACAATTATGTCAATGGCCTATAATTATGAGTGCATAAATGATAGTTTGGAAATGTTCATACCACCAATCCTCTCCTAAGACAACATCGTATCGACAGTCGGCATCCTCTTACAAGCTAACATTCTTTGTGTTTAGAAATCAAAAACTAACGATCGTTTGAGTACCTTAATTATTGGACACCTAGGAATGTTTGGCATGACTCTAAACTGCGGTGAAATTCAGTTAATTTAACCTGAGTTATGTGACACACTTTTTAGCCCGCTAACTTCCTTGTCCAGATTGCAAGATTCTGAAGCAATTGTCCCAAAAACCTTTTCGTGTCATTGTCGAGTAAATTGCCATTTGCATCAAATTTGTCGCCAGCGAATGGAACTATTACCTCTGGTCTGTTGATCGGATACATATTCAAAAATACAAATATCTGACGCAAGTGATATTGAGCTCTGGCACCGCCTAACATGCCAATAGACGCACTCATTATTGCTACTGGCTTTCCATCAAATGGATTATCTCCATATGGTCTCGAGGCCCAGTCTATTGCATTTTTCAGAACTCCGGGCACAGAATAGTTATATTCTGGTGTAGCGATAAGAATAGCGTCAGCTTCCCTTATTTTCGTTTTGAAATCCTTGACCTTTGAAGGCATATTCTGCTCAGTATCTTGATTGAACGGAGGAATCCCTTCCAGGTCAAAAATTTCTAAAGTGAGGTCCTGAGGTACCAAACCTACCGCTGCACGAAGAAGCGCTTTGTTGTAAGAACCTGTTCTCAGACTTCCTGCAAAGCCGAGAACAGCTAACTTGTTTTGTCCCAATTTATCGAGTCACTCCTTCAGTTAGATTACATATTATATTATATGTTCTGAAGGTAATATCTATACTAAGCATCTTTGTGAAATAGAAATATGTGTAATCAGTATTTTACGATATTAATACATGCGAGCTAAAGGCCACATTGCACATACTGAAGACTTGTTTTTCCCTGTAACATGACATACAAGTATGTTGATATGCAATTAGGTCTGAATCTTTTTATGAAGTAAATCTATCCGATTCATTATAATCATCTTTGAAATATTCGTTATTGGCCTTGTCATCGGTAAGTCTCTCAGATTCATAATAGTCGTCTGCGAAATACTCGCTATGTGTATTATCATCAGTTAGCGTTTCTCCTTGCTGGTCGCGCGAGGATTTCTCATTTGATGTTGTATCATAGTATTTGTTATCCTCGTTATCGCGTTTGACACTGCTGACTCTATGGTTGAAATTACTTGTATTCTTGATATTTTGTGCTAGTCGAGCAACACGCGAAGCGTGAAAAGCTAATGCTGATTTGCCAATATCCGGAAATGAAGCAACCTTTAATTTGAGATCCTCTTGGCATTCTTGAATAATATCGGCGTAGTGAAGCAGCTTATCATGTTCACCCTTATTTTTGGCTATCTTATATCCTTTCCATGCCTTTATTAAAGCGCCCCAAACCTCATTTTCAAAGAAACCTGAGTCTAGCATTTGCGACCTACCCGTGTTTATCATGTAGTCAGATTTCTTCTTTGATCTGAAGTAGTCAGCAAGGCCAAACACATAGCTTCCTCTTCGCGAATTAATTCGACGGTTGTTCTTGTACATAGCTTTCCTTGAGTAGTTGGTACTCCACTGAATTGAATGTTTTAAAAATTTTTTGATCTAAATCATATTATGAATAGTGTGATAATCTTGAATACCATGACTAGCGTGCCAAAAAAATACGAATTGATACTAAGCGAAGATTTGTACACTAGTACAGAATAAAATAATTAATCCACCTTCTAGTATTATATCGGTTCTGGAATTTATGCGCTTTATCTGGGTTAAGCAACGTCGGATACGGCAACCTGTACCGCGGTTTAACATTCAGTAGTATTCAAGTTATGAAGTACAATTGCGATAGAATCTATCAATAGGAATATTAAAAGTCAGATGCACCTCTTATAATAAAATAATGATAATCCGGGATTTCGATAGCTCCGAATATAAAAAAGAACGAATCTATTAAAAATATGAAGACAACTAATGCAAACGTACTAGTAACTGCAGTAGGAGGTATCGTATCTCAAGGAATTATCAAATGCTTGAAGCTAGCAAATGCATCAAATGATTCACCTGTAAATTACAGAATTATTGCGACCGATGCCTGTGCCCAGGCTGCTGGTCTATACAGATGCGATCAAGGGATTTTGATCCCTCCAGCATCATCGCCAAATTATATAAATAGTATAATCAATATCAGTAGAGAATTTAACATCCACGCAATTTATGCTGGTTCTGATGAGGAGTTGGTTCCACTTGCTAATGCGAAAAAACAAATAGAAAATCAAACGGGTGCAAAAGTATTAACAAACCCAAAAGAGGTAATAATTATAGCCAGAGACAAGTGGAAGACTTTTCAGTTCTTAAGGGAAAATAATCTTCCCAGTGCTGCTTCTTCTGTGCCAGAAGATAGTGAAGAATTCATTCGTGAATTCGGTTTTCCTGTGGTAGTAAAACCGAGAGAAGGTTTTGGATCCAAGTATTTTTACATAGTAAACGACAAGGCTGAAATGAAGTATGCAATTTGCAAAATTCAAAATGTAGGGTGGAATGCGATATTGCAAGAGTATATTAATGATAGTAATAATAATGATAACACTATAGAGTTTACGTCAGGTGTTACAATTGATGCATCTGGAAAGTCCATCATGTCTTCAATATCGATCAAAAAAATAATAAAAAATGGGCAGACATACAAGGCCTTTATTGATAGCTTTGAAAGTGTACGAAGATCAGCCGAGGAGGTTGCGCTAAGATTAGGAGCCGTAGGTGCTGTCAATATTCAAGGAATGTTTACTAAAAAGGATCAATTGAAAGTATTTGAAATTAATCCAAGATTTTCAGCAACGTGTCCTATGCGTTCTGTTGCAGGTGTAAACGAGCCCGATATTATATTTCGCAATACTTTGTTACATGAGGATATTGAAGTAAGACAATATAGAAAGTTAGTATGCATGAGATATTGGAATGAGGTTTACGTCCAATATGCCACATATGAAAAGACTTCCACTACAGGAAAAGTAGAAAATGGTAATGATAATTCATTTGTATTAAATTATTTTTAAATGTCTCAGATATAATAGTAAGCTCGCTCCTTGTATTAGCTCTCAGTCGTTTTGAAAAATTGGATTGGCTTTATTGATTGAACATTCATTGAACATAAAGATTGAGCAATTCAATCTTTACTTATATAGCCCGATTTTACAGATACATCGAGAAGGTAGAAATGCTCGACAGCAAATTTTTTATGTATCCATAGCTTTAGACCAGCGATATAACATCCGTGACTAGTCAAATCCATGGCACCGCGTGATATCCAAACGATTTTAGACTAAAATTTACTAGGAAAATCCATTTCACACTTCTACCAGGCCGAAAGTATGTTTCAATTGTATCTATCTATATCGATGGCATGCGGAAGTCGTCCTTGCTTCAAATTTAATGCCTTAAGCGTCCTCTCTGATTCGTCTTTAATTTGTCTGAAGGCGAATTATCAATCCCAGTACGTGAAGTGTATTTTTCTCCTATAAGTCTTATAAAAGACAATCTAATTCTAGTATCTAGCGATGAAAGTACTTTCTGTAAATGTCGGACTTCCAAGGAAAGTGCATTTTGATGGGAAGATTATAACTACTGCAATTTTCAAGGATCCAGTCAAGGGTCCTATCATGTTAAGGAAGCTTAATCTTGATGGCGACAGACAAGCTGATTTGACAGTACATGGTGGGGTGAACAAGGCAGTGTACTCTTATCCTGCAGAGCATTATGATTACTGGCGAAAACAATTGCCTGACGTCGATCCTACATGGGGAATGTTTGGTGAAAATTTCACCACCGAAGGACTAATGGAAGATGATGTCAATATTGGCGATCAATTACGAATCGGGTCTGCAAAGCTAATCGCAACACAACCTAGGATGCCATGCTACAAACTCGGTGTGAGGTTTGGACGTAGGGATATGATAAGAAGGTTCTTGGCTAGCGCTCGACCTGGGATTTACTTTAAAGTATTAGAAGAAGGACAGATCCAGGTTAAAGACAACATAGAGATTATCAGAAAAGATAAAAACAATATCAGTGTAAAAGATATTGCTCATCTGTATGTTAATAGAGATCGTGCAGAGAACATTGAAATGATGAGGCGCGCAACAAAAATACTTGCTCTGCCAGAGGGTTGGAAGAATGAATTTCAACAAAATATTGAACGACTAGAGCACAAATCATGAATAACAATTTGATGGTACTCGTGGTTTTTACATTCACTCTATAAACTCGCACATGTGGGAACGACAACTAATATTGTTTCAGTTGTAAATTCCGATGATCTGTCGGCTTTTATAATAATATTATATTAATATATTCTGAATCATCCAGTTGCGGTCTAGTATTTATGATCTTGTGAGTGCTTCCAGATTGACAAGTTTGCTAATTTTAGTTGCAATTACTCTTTCTAATATTTTAGTCAACAGCACATATGGTCAGACCGTTGAGTCTCCATTTCCGCAATTTCCAATGATCCCACCAGCAGTAAATTCAACCAATCATACAAAGATAACTTCAGAAGGGCTACGACAACCAGCCAGCCTAAACTCTACTGCACTGCCTAATGCATCTAGGATTAGCTCAACCAATAATACAAACATATCCTCAAAAGCATCAACATCACAATCACTATTATCATTGATATCACACGGTGTTAGGATTACGACGCCCGTTAAGGGCCAACAAGTCCCATCTGGTTCTGCTCTGAAAATATCGGGCACATCAAGGGATAACAGCACATCTGATTGCCACGTTAATGTCATCGTAAATGATGTAAAACCCTATCAAAATGCTTCAGCAACTGGCACGGGCGGACCAAACGACTATTCAAACTGGACATTTAACCTTACTTCTAAATACACTCTGGTTAAACAAGGCGAAAATAAAATAACTGCCAAATTCTCCTGCGATGGCAATCCTGCTCTTTCATCGTTTTTCAGTGTAAACTTGACTGGAGTTACACCAAAGGCACAGCGAACGTAACAGAAGATTATGATAGAATAGGTCCTAGAGAATTAACTATTGTTTCTTAATAAGAAGTTTGAGTTTCCATGAGCTTTGGAACCTCTTTTCTTATTTTAGGCACCTCATAATGCGACCACTTTTATTGTTTTGCACATGTTCAGTAAATTTTTTGAACTTCCAAGCCTATAGTAGCTTTTATTCTCGATATCTGAATCTACTACTGCAGTACATTTGTTAGTATGAACGATAAAAAGAATTGAATGATTTTAAATCCAAAATGATTTCTTGTATGTAACATGATACGCAATGCAAGGCATCGTTCTTAAATATCATATTGTACAGTTAGACGTGGTCTCCGAGGTATATAATAATGATAAAGAAGGATGAGAATGGTGCTAGTCGAAATGACATCGAAGAATCAGTCATTGCGAAATCTACAGGGCAACAAGAAGAAGAGAATCTTGCTCTAAAAGACGCAGGATTATACAGGGTACTAAACTCAAAGAAAAAGATAACAAAGCATGAAGCAGGCTACAGAGAGCAAGAAAAAGACGAAATGAGAAGCAGCATCTATGGTTACGAACACAATAATAATGATAATAAAGATGCATGTATAAAATGCAAGTTCAATTTACCTGACGAAAAGAATTGCCATATTGTAGATGGCGAAATCAATAATGAGTATGGAATTTCAAACTTCTTCTCTCCAAAGGGTCATGGTATGTTACCAGGTGATATTGTCTGGGATTTCATAAAGAAAACTGGGAAAAAACTCGAGTATGAAGAGGGTCATGTAATAGACAAGGGTGCGGAGGAGTTCCAATGCAAAGATTGTAAATATTACATGTACGCTAATAGATGTTTGCTAATAAAGGGCAACAACTTTATGCCTGAAATGAGCTGCGCTTTTGTTGTAAAAATTGATAATGGGACAGACGTTTAAGACCATGGACGCCGCGGACTGAACGGAAGGACTAAACAAAATCTAAGCTATTGATCATAGAGGATAGCGTTAAAGGATTTCCGGGAAGCATCTGAGAAACAGATTTGACCTCATTTACGACTTATTTACGAAAAATAATTCTACAGACTTATGTCTAAGACATTTATCTCTCTCTAGTTTGCTAGACTGTTACAATCGCTTTATCAAAATGACTAATCATATACACTGAATGAATGTCAATTCATATTAAACTTAACTCTGTTTGTAACCCTCGAAACAATTTTAATTGACCCTCCATCCAAATAAATAATTGATTTTAAACCAGCAATCAAAAATATGGCTGATCCTTGTATCTCTCTGGATTATTAATGGTTCGAGCTTTATTGCTATTAAAATAGCAATTGACACTATTCCTCCTTTGCTAAGCGCGGGCCTTAGGTTTTCTATTTCAGGCGCTATCCTATTTACTGCTCATTTTCTACAAATCGAAAGCGCACGACGCAAGGAAAAGGATAATACGCTTCAGAAATACCAGGTAGAAAAGAAATACAACGCCCAGGTCCAACTTTCAAGTGTGTCCCCACAAGCACAGATAACAAAGCAACAATGGAAACACAGTTTAGTCTTAGGATTGACATTATTCGTTGGCGGCCAAGGACTGCTTACTTGGGGTGCGCAGTATCTTTCTTCGGGCATAACAGGGTTACTTAATTCTACTATTCCACTATGGGTTGCGATTATTGGTTATTTAATTTATAAAGAAAGAAAGAAAACTGGGTTAGGCCAAAAATTGACCAAGTCGACTATTCTTGGTCTATCTGCTGGATTTGGTGGACTTATGCTACTTGTGGCCCCCTCTATCAGTACTGGTGATCTGAGTCCAATCGGCACCGCGGCTCTCATAGGTAGCTCCATCGCATGGGCTATAGGTTCAATCTATTCATCGAAAGCCGACCTTCCGGTTAGTATTCTTGCATCGTCTGGCATGATAATGATAACTGGAGGCTTGATGTTAACGGCCATAAGTTTTGGTTTTGGAGAATATCGCAATGTCGATTTATTGCAAGTCTCCGGACGATCCCTTGCTGCACAGATCTATCTGATCGCAATCATTACTGTGGTTGGATTTACTGACTTTTACTGGCTTCTTAGAGTTACGTCCGCATCATTGGCAAATACTTTTGCGTATGTTAGCCCAGTGATAGCTGTTCTGTTAGGTTGGGCAATATTGCATGAGAAGATAACAGCAATTACAATAATAGCTATGATTGTGATTCTGGTGGGGGTTGCCATGATGGTTACAAAGAAAACAGAAAAAAAGAGAGCCACGGCCTCAGTTACCACATCTTAATGCGCAATAAACTGCAGGCTTACTCTATAGGTGATTAACATTCGGAGATACTGAATGTGAGTTCTGTTGTGTCGATAACATATTGCTCAAAGAAGACAGGTTATTTTGGCTACACCTATCATGTAGCTATCAAGAACTGCTAAATTTGTTTATATGAGATGATATTTGGTTTACATCGAGTATAAACGATACAGCTACTCAAATTTTTTTCAAAAATACTACGCGTTATTAAGCAACAATAACCATATCGAGTATACACGATACACTTAGTCAAATGTTCTTCATACGTTATTATGGTATCATTCTGATTTTTATCGGCTGCTATAGCGTCGCGTTTTATCGACACAGTTAAAAACTCACCAAGCGCAATGTGATTATGGTTATCAAAATAGACTTACAATTTGCTCCTGAGAGTCTGAAATCTATAATCGTTGAAAGCATCAATAGAGGGCAAGCGAATCCATACCCGCTAAGACAGACTACTGCCATACAGGATAACCAGAAAGATGATCTAGTCAATTTTGATAACGATCCTAATATCATCACAGTAGATGGCGGCGATGACAATGGTTTAGAAAAAACCATGCGACTGATAAAGGATATTCTTATCAAGATGAGAATTAGTGATTATGTGGTTATACAGCACAATAAAGAACGTGACAAGATCGTGATTATAAAGAAAGAACATGGTGAACGACAAGGAATATATCATTGTCGTCATTGTGCCATGGAATTTGAGGATGAAACTCAATTAAGCGCTCATCTGCGAATGCACTATTTGATATAACAATCCATTTATTTGATTTCAGCTTTTAGCTCTCAATCCTTAGAAATTACATCTTCTCTAGTATTAATCACATGCATTAGTTCTTGCATTACTGGAGTCAAAAGGTTCTGTAAATAAAATAATCCTCTATTTGACTGTCGCATCAGAGCAGAGGTTATTTTTATTACCAATTATGATACAAAATATTACAATACTATTAAGTAATGATTAAATAAACATAAACACCTATAAGCAGAATCTGGACTCATATCACTATTGCTTCAATAAAAAACAGGAGACTGCCTAGAGTCGCATGGCAGTGACTCGAAATAAATGCGCAATGTGTGGAAAAGAGGCCGTTGTCAGAGATAAATATGAGGGCGAAACTCAGATGGAGCAAAAGCAACAAGAATACGGTTTTGAATCACGTACTCTAGTCGTAGAGCAAATTGAGGGAACAACATATACTTTTGACACAGAAACCTGTCTATTGATGTTCAAAAAGTTCAATGCTGTATACGGAAGCGGGTTTGCAGATGACTGAGAGTTGCACTTTCAATTCTTTAAGTTAGTGTGTATCGTATTAGGATCCGGACCTTGAATAAAACGCCTATTTATCGATGAATCCGTAACTAATTACCTCCGAAACAAGTGCTGACGAATCTCAAATTGCTATCAGACATTTAAGACTCGAGTGGAATCGAACACCTGTTTCTGCTTAGGGTGTCATTGGCAACAGCAGTATGAAATACTATCGTTTTGAGACATGAAAATAGCGTTTGATAAATTAGTACTGACAATTACAAACAGATTGTTTGTTATCCATATGGCCTTGGAGAGGCTAGAAATTCTCTAACCTATCCGCGCAGATTCCAAGTAATGCATCAACAGATCACTATTGCATTCCTTAAAATTGGTTGTTGGGATGTAACTTACAACAAACAAACAAACTAATTCTTTCCTGCAGTGAGTACTGATCTGAATCTTACCTTGCCACTCATCATTTTCTCGTATGCCTCTTCCGCAGCGTCAAGAGGAAAAATCTCATTCATCGATCGCACCCCTGAAAGCGCACTAAATGCAAGTGTATCTTGTGAGTCAATAGATGATCCGCTATACCAGCCCATAACTGAATGTCGCCCCGAGAGAAATTGATTGACAGGAACTTGAAGTGGCTCGTCAGACGCACCAATCATGATTAGCTTGCCATTCGGGCTGAGGCCACCAAGAACTGCATTCATAGCTTTAGCACTTGGAACGGTTCCAAGAATTACTTTAGCTCCACCCATGTTGGAAAGCTCGTCAGCAGCACTGTGAGATTGGCTATCTATATATTCACTAGCACCAAGCTTTCTAGCCATTTCTTCTTTCTCCTTTCCTCTTGCGATCGCAATTGTCTTAAAACCCATTTTTGCAGAAAACTGAATCGCTAGATGGCCTAGTCCACCTATCCCGATAATGGCGACTTCATCTCCAGCACGTGCACCACTGTTTCGAAGAGCATTAAACGTTGTTACGCCAGCACACATAAGGGGTGCCGCTTCTGGAGCTGAAAGTTGGTCGGGAATAAGTGCTAGTGCTCTGGACGATGCGATCATATAATCTGCATAACCGCCGTCATAAGTAAAACCAGTAATTTGCGCATATTTACATGCAAAAAAATCTCCCCGTCTACAGGGTTCACACTGACCGCATTGACCTCCATGCCAGCCAACACCAACTCTCTGTCCAACTTTCCATTCTGATACATCTTCGCCTACCTGATCAATGATACCTGCCACTTCGTGACCAGGGATTCTTGGATATGTGACTCCGGGGAACAGACCTTGTTTCATCATAGAATCACTATGGCATATCCCGCAGGCTTGAACTTTGATCCGTACTTGTCTAGCATGGGGCTCTGGAATATCACGTTCTACCATTTCAAAAGGCCCTTTAGCCATAGAAACTTGTACTGAATGCATCTTTCATTTGACCTTTTATTTATGAGGCTATATTTACATTACATTACATATTTTTGATCCGCTTATTTTGTTCTACTATGATCAATACCTTGGTGAGCAACACCGCAGCAACGAAACCACCGATGTGGGCGGTAAACGCTATTGGAATAGATGTGAATGATCCTATAATACCAAATACAATTTGAATTATTAGCCAATAGTAAGCCCTAGTATTTCCAGCAGCGGCTGCTATGCCTAATATTCCTGAAATAGCCCCTGAAGCACCAATTAGAACAGTATGACTGTTATCCAAAATAAAAATTGATATTGTACTATAGAATAAAGCTCCAGCTATCCCAGCGATTATATAGACTAAAATGTATCTTGCAATTCCAACTGCTCTTTCAGCATATCCACCCAGATATACTAGCGCTAGTATGTTAAATACAAGGTGAACAATGTTCGCATGTATGAACATAGAGGCGAATAACCGTGTTAGAATATCTGACGAAGATGGTAACACTGATAATAGCTGATCTGGAATGAAACCATAACGCCGTATGACTTCTTGTTGTGCACCTGAAACTAGCCCCAGTGCAAGAACAACGACATTTATAATTACGAGGATTGTCGTTGCTATGGGTAAGCTTGATGTGTTTTTTATGACTGTAATGTAGTTTTGTAAATATAAATGGTTATGCAGATTTTCTGATTTGAAATCAGCATAAGACATCAAGGCAGAGTAGCCTCGAGAACCGGTGTTGGTTGATCTAAATGCCTATTCCACGATTGTATAATGTCATTTGATCAGGCTTAGGCTGTCCATATGCGCAAAATTGTTAACACCATATAGATCTGCTATGTGACGACCATCTTTCATTCCATTTAAAACCACAATTATTACATGTCCATGACTGAAGGGAATTACTATCGTCCACCCTGTGTCTATGGATCGTCAAACAGCCAGATGAGTTACAGTTACGACACGACCAGGATCGTATCATGGTAGCTTCAATCTGTGCCATTTGTAATTACCTATAACATCGTATGTGTTATTAACTGTTGACTATGTCATGATTTCTAACTTTCTTATAGTATTGATTTATATCGCAAGATTATTTACAGCCCCTTCCGGTATTATAAACCCAGAGTTATTAACAAATCTCGGATATTGCCTTAGATTTGTCTGGGTCTCGTCATAATAACAACGTAAGACACATATAATATGCTCATTGACACTTAACGGTAACTCAGCTATATTATACGTGGCTTCCTTACCTGAACTTATGAATTTAAACCAATAGTCTAGAGTAGCTTATCTATCCGTCGTTCAACTCAGGTTTTTTGATACTACGTAGATATCTGATCCTATTTGCGGGACACAGCGATGGACATTGAATGCGTGTTAAAGCAGTCTTTATTCACGATAGCGACTAGGGAAATCATAAGTTGCTTACGAGAAGCAATTCCCAAGGCTGACAATTTTCTCGAGTATAGTTTATCTGCTGATATCGTCACCGATGATTTGTGCCCGTCTTCCTTGAATTCCAGAAAAAATCATTTGGATTCCGGTTATGAGAAGACCTATGCCAATTATGATTCCGGCGAGTCCTGCACCAAAGAGTGGTGATATCAATACCGCCGTAGAAATGACAACAGCCAAAATTCCAACACCAATGAGAAAGGCTCGTGATATTCCTGAATGCCTTCCTGAGAAACCCTCTACTATCCTAGCGATCCCGTTAATCAGGAAAGCGATACCAATGAATATGATTATGGTTATCGCTGCAGCAACCGGAAAAGATATTGCTATGGCTGCGAAAATTAGAACGAGTACGCCAAGACCAATGTTTGACCATCTTGACCTTTGAGGCGAAAAGATCCCGATAATGATTTGCTCAATGCCTACAAAGAATAGAACTACGGCCAATATCCAAACAATTGAAATATAAGTAATGACAGGAAAAGCCAAAGCGAATGATGATAGCGCAATAGTTAAAGCTCCCAAACCTATTTGCACAATCCTAAGCCAACTGGGATATGTGTTAGAGTACATAACAGTACAGTGTGCATTCCAAACTGTAAAATAAAAATATAAAATAGCTTGTTTCTGAAAAATCTTCTATATAAGATTGAGCGATACTACGCACACACACGAAAATATTCATCTTCTGACGGTTCAGGAGAACAGATAATAAAAAGTATCCCAGATGACTCATATTTTCTCATCCCCAATATCAAATCAGAATAATAAGTATTCCAATATCTAATAGTCAGAAACCTTTAGGAAGATTAGATGACAATTAAACAATCACAATAACCGACATAATGATAATATTATTGATAATCTACTCGCGAATTAAGTGGCAGACTAAAGTAAAAAGTAACTCCCTTTTCGTCAGTACTGTTTTTTACCCGAATTGTGGCACCATGGGATTCGCCGATACGCTTGCAGATGAACAAACCCAAAGCGCTGTCAATAACCTCAGATTTAGTTACAACCTTTAAACAACCTCGGATTTATCTCAGAATGTATGCCTTTCCCAGTATCCATTGTACTGACATTAGCCGCGGAGTATGCATCTTTCTTTTCCTCTTCTACAGTTCTATTTTTTGGCAATCTCCATTTTATAGATCTTTTCTGTAATTATTGACCAACCTCTCGGCTAGAGCTCGCTATACGAATCGCCATTGATCATTTTCTGCTATCAAGTCTTTATCTACATTTATTGCCATGCGTTTAAATTAGATTATCTTGAATTTATTCGCGTCATATATGCCAGCACGAGTTGGACATAAAGCTCCCAATCTAGCTGTTTCAGAGTGGGTACAAGGAAGGCCCACTAATATAGATAAAGAAATAGGAAATGTAGTCCTTGTTGAAGTATTCCAAGTTAATTGTCCAGGGTGTTTTTCACATGGAATTCCGCAGGCAATAGATATCTATGCAAAATATCGTGACCGCGGTCTAAGGGTGTTAGGACTGGCTACAGCTTTTGAGGATTTTGATAAGAATACCTTAGAAAACCTCCGGCTTTTACTTACGGAAGGTCAGGTAATCGGGGAACCAAGCAGGATTCTAGGACAATATGGTTTGTTGCGACCGGGAAATAAACTAAATTACAAAATTCCGTTTCCAGTAGGAATGGACAAATTGTTCTCTTTTGGCCCATTGACTGATAATAAGATCATGGATTTTATTGAAGCTAATATTCCAGACTTTAGATCATATAGTGAGAAGGACAGGTCGTCGATGTATAATCAGGTACGACAATATCTGGAACGAAAGCAATTCTCGGCAATGACCTTTGAAGAGTATGGCCTACGGGGAACACCGTCATCTATTCTTATTGATAAGACTGGCGTATTGCGACAAACAGTATTTGGTTCAGATGGCTTACTTGAAAGTTCAGTTGAGCGATTGTTAAACGAATGAATAGCATGTAATGAGCAATGAACAGAACGAAAGGCTAGGGAGCGTTCGCGGTATCTAGCGAATGATTACAGCTATAATCTAACAATTCCAAGAATCGATGTATATAAAGGGCAATTAAGATTTTGAAAGGGTCGAACGGTACGTTTGTTCTGCTCGACTTTATAGTATTCTATTGGGTGTATTGTTATATTTAGTAAAAAGAACGATAATAGCTGGAGTATAGGGAGTTATGGATATACTACTGTGTATTTATAAGACTCTAGTAACAAATTCATTAGCAAAAAAGTAGTACGATTTTTCGCTTAAAAATATTTAGATCGTTTATTTTTAGCCTCTGATATAACAGATATCGAGAACAAAATGGCCAATTCAATTACAAAAAAAGTAATGAACAAAGCCAATGATAGCAAGATCTTAGTGTGTTTATTTTTCATAATTGCCCTATGCGCCTTCTCATTATATCTATCAGCAATGATGGTAAACGCACAGCCATCTTCTAATTCTACATCGAGTAGCAATAGTACTACCAACACGACTCGTGTTAGTCATATGGGGATTTGTGTAGTTGGTGCTGGAGGTCCGTGTAATGGCGACGGATGATCCTCGTCAGACAGCTTCTGGCTTGCATACATTTCGAAATTTGCTTTAGCTTGTCTTCTCAATAATAGTATATGCGGGGAAGTGAACCTGTGGTAGATAAGATATATATCTGTGGTTTCTCTCCAAAAGCCCGGATGCTGTCATTAGTGATGCTGTATCCACGAATAATTCTAACTTAGTTTCCTATGACTAGTACAATTGTTATTGTACTTCTCTTTTTTTGTAAAAGGCCACGATGGAGCTATAATGATAGCTCATGCAAATAGCTTATTTGAACCGTTCCTTTTATTTCCTATATACAGCCGGGGCAGGCAGGCACCAGAACATCACAGGCTACACTTAGGCTAATCAGACTTAGCCTGACACCGAAGTTAGATCAGTTACTATTATTAATAAGTTCGTTCCTCCTACTAGTTATAGTAAATTCGTTTAGAGGTATGAGAATTTGAAACATAGAAGCAAAGAGGAAATTTCAGCCTTGATTCTAGAAGCTATAGTGAATAGCAATAGAGCGACCCAAACAATAATAATGTATAAGGCTTATCTAACGCACACACAATTAAAACAGTTTCTATCGGTTCTTGTGGAAAAGGGTTTAATAGAATATCAGAAAGAAGAGCGGCTTTATACAATAACGGAGAAGGGTATGTATTTCTTACAAGTATACAACCAGCTTAACCATTTGCAGATAAACGACGTGCCAAATACAACAGCAGAGTCGCAATTTGCAGAACCAACACAACAGACAAAAGGGCAACCAAATCGCGTTATTGGTTATGTTGTACAAAGAGCAAGTACAAATCACACACGAAAATGTGAAAAATGTCTTAGATTGTTTGCAAATCATAAAGAATTAAAATTGCACAAAGCTGAATCCCACTCCTACTAAGTAGTCATTTTTGCTATTGTGATTAGACGACGTGGCATCATAACCATCATATTGTCATTTATAATCTTATGACAAGTATGTAGTTTAGCATCAGAAATGACCATATTTTTTCAGCTTTTCTTGTCGTCAAAAGTAGTGTCGTGAGCTTTATGTGCTTTTGTCTTTTTCTTCCCGTCAGAGTTACTAACTCAGACATCCGCACTAGACAATTTGCTATCGACATTCATATAATTTTCTTTACTACTTTTGTCATAAGTAATGCTATTCTTTTATGCAAAAGTCGTAGGTTATCATTACTAATGTGAAGAACATTGGCATTGGATGATCAAGATGTTTTTTGTTTTACTGTTTATTGATAACCGTTATTTTTACGTAATACAATACAAAGTCATTAACGCTAGCTTTTCCTGGCTCATAAGAAATTCAACTACAAGTTCTATGACATTGGGCCATAGTGATATACGACTAGGTGGGTAACCTATCTGCGTTATTTTCTCTGATATTATCTAATACATACTTTAGTTCAGGCTCGTTAAGCAAGTTATTCATAAATCCTTTAACAATTTGCCTTGTAGTTCTTTCTGCAGCACCTTCTCCTCTATGCTGTATATTAACAACATATTGATACACGAAGGGTCTTATGTATAAGGAACATACGTCTCTCAGCCAACTCAGAAGCGTACTTGTTGTGCTATCATTCAACATTTGTTCTCTTCTTGCCTCAAACATCTTTCCGATTATTCTTGCGTTGTAAAGGTAAAATGTTTTGCCAGTCTTTCTGTCAACTCCCTTCAGCAGCACAGAATCTGTTTTATCGTGAATTAATCCAAATGTAACGTTAAAGGGCATCTTGACATGCCCTGATTTAGGTGCATATTCAAATAATTCATTCATTAATGTGTATAACAAAAGGTGAAAGCGATTGACCTGCTTTGCGTTAACTTCTTCTTTTGTATTCTCTTTATCTCCAAACAATGTTTAACTATCCTTAGTTGATGGAGAATAGGAGAGAGGCTGTGTATTAAAGTAATCTGCTACGAATAGCGCACTATATATGTGAAACGCTTGTGCGTGGTTGCAGATTATGTACGATCTTGGATTGTTTGAATTCCTGCGGAGTTACCATGACTAACTTTATGAAATTAGAAATCTAATTGCAAAAATCTAATGTATTATGCTATACGTTAGATTTGAAAGAAATAATAAAAATAACTGAACTGCAATTGCTATGTATGTCATCATCATCCTCTCCATCTAATTGGATATCTATGCTTTCTGGATATGCATATATCAATCTGGAAACGTACAAAAGAAATGGTCAGCCCGTAGCAACGCCAGTATGGTTCACAATTGACCACAATAATAAGGTACTATATATCATAACTAGAACACAGACTGGAAAGGTAAAGCGTTTACGAAACAACTCGAAGGTACGGATTGTTCGATGTGGTATAAGGGGACAGCCCAAAGGTGAATGGCTTAATGGAAGAGCGACATTTGCAACTGAAGAACAACTACAGATCGCATTAAAACAAAGAAACAAAAAGTACGGATTGAAGGCAAGGCTATCCGGCCTTTTTTCCCGTACTAAAGGCGATTTGATTGGAATAGCGATCTCACTTGACTAAAGTCTGTTGAAATTGCTAAGTATGACTCAACCAACCTTACGAAATATAGTTGCAGGTTTGTGATTCAAATAGAGAAGAGTACTTTTACCATCCTAAAGCCTTTGCTGACTTTGCTGCAGCTTCGTCTAATGCTTGCTTGGGTTCTTCTATCCGATAGAAAACTTTGTTGAGTGCTTGACGAACATGCTCAGCTATCTGCGGATACTCAGGTATGCTAGACCTAGCGTTGGCAACATTAATCATAGAGATCAATTCATTGTAGTACGGGGTTGTTCTATTCAAGCTTGCTACAAAAGGGCCACGACCTATTGGTATCTGTGTTGGAAGATAGGAATGAGCAGCCAAATACGGGGCCAGAATTTTGGGCTCTACCATTATGGCAATCAATTCCCATGCTAGGTCTTTGTTCAAAGATGACTTAGGAATACTGAATTCCCATCCACCCATTAGAGTACTAGTATTATAACTCTCATTTGGTACCGGGAACATTGGAATGAATCCAATATTGTCAACCTGCTGCTTACTTAAGTTAGACCAGTTATTGGGCATCCAGGACCCCTCAATCATAACAGCAAATTTTCTATCAACAAATTCTTTGCCCCAGAAATGTTGCTCCTGCGGTTTTATTCCTGCATCAATCTGTGCCTTGATGAATTCCATTGCTTTAACACCTGCTGAACTATTATAAGCTGGAAACCAGTATGTTCCTTTATTTGGATGTCCAGTCTTCTGTGTAAGTATCTTCCCTCCAAGCATCCATAAATAAGGATACCACATGTCCGGAGAATGGTTAGCAGCAGTGAGATGTACACCTTCAATTCCTTGAGGCCTTAATACTGCGTTGAGTATTTTTGCAGATTCAATATATCCATTCCATGTCCTCAATGAATTTGGATCGACTCCTGCTTTATTCAATAAATCTTTCCAGTACCATATTCCTCTAACATCAGTCCATGCCCATATACCGTATACTTTGCCTTTATACACTCCACCAGCAAAATTTGATGGATACCATTCAGATGCCCTGCCCCATTTAGCCACATAGTTTGTAAGATCTGTTATCAGACCTTTTGCAGCAAATTCTCCAAGCCAAATCTGATCTACAGAAATGAGATCAACTGGAGTTTGGTTAGTCAACGAGGCTAATATATGCGTCCTAGTCTGAGCGGACGGATATGTCGTGTAGTTTAACACGATATTAATATCAGGATGTCTAGCCTTCAATTCCTGTAAGGCAGGTTGGAGCAAAGATTTCCATCGTGTAGGATCGCCTTGGTCTTCGAGGATAGCTGTAAGTGTAATCTGCTGCTTTTTAATTTGCTGTTGAGGCTGAGCTAATGCAAAATTCACATCAAAACTAAGATATATTACAATTAAATTAAGTACTAATCCTATTGAAAGCATAACGCGAGTAAGTGATAAAAAGGTAAAGCTGCTGCCGTCTATCTTCCTCATCCCAATATTTTAAAACTAATGTTGTTCTAAAGGTTTACTAAATAAAGGCAAATTTTATTATAAAACGTAATTTTTACTACAAATCCATGCTTGATTATGAAGTGAAAAATTATTGTCATAACCCAGTGGCGTACTTTTTACACGTCTCATCGAATTTTATTTATGGCACTGATTAACTACTGAAAAAACCCACTGCTTACGCAGTTCCTAATGACTTAAATTAGTTCCCAAATCTCTAGATCAATTGATACCAATAAAATGAATATCTAATTAATCATCTAAGAAAGAAGAAGAAGAAGACGTTTGGGAGAAGAGAGAACTTGCATGGATAGAAGTAAAAAGGTTCTAAAAAATTCAGGCTTTAGACACACACTACTGTATTCCTATGCTAATTTTCAAAAAATAGTCACATCACATGGCATGATTATAAGTTCACACCACAAATGAGGATATGGAGGTATAATGTGGCACGGTACAAATAGCTCAATTCTGGGGAATTTCCCCTAAATATTATTTATTTCTAATTATTCACTTAGAGGTTAGACCTCTTTGCTATACAGTCTTTATGTTTAAAGTTTGTCAGTTATCCTGGCATCAATATAACACTTTTATTGTTTTTAGCTTTTGGTATCTGTTTTTGTTTTACTTTTAGTTTTGCTTTAAACTTAAAACCCCTAGGTCCATTTCTTAATCTATATCCACAGCAAGGACACCATAGTCCATCCCATTTGATAAATATCTCACATATTTGACAGCGTTTATTTCCAGTAGCATAGCGGAAGCTAGCTTTATGACGCATACATATTCCTTTACATGTCATTTTTATTGCATATATGTTATGTTGAACCTTATATCAACTTGTGCTATTGGATCCACGTTAATTGTCCCTAAATCTTCAACATTCGCAATTATTTTGAAAATATAAAATAGTTGTTTAGCGTAGCTGTTCCCTGTCTCTGACCTTTTTTATTCTTCTTTCTCTGACCAATATTGTTGCAGTTATGGATATGTATGCAATTTCAAATATGAATATCGATATTCCTATTTCATTTGTTGGTCCCGGTCTTCCTCCTGTTAACTGATTTGGTACTCTAGTCGCTGCATAAAGAATGACCAGTACAACAGTACCACCTAATCCTATGTAATACCATTTTCTCCCCCATCGCTTTATCATAGGCAGAGCCCAAAATGCTTGCGTTATCCCAGATATTATAAAGAATATACTAAATATAGGAGGAGCTTTGCCTATAATACTAGAAGCCCATATAAGATGTAATATTCCAGCTATTGCAGTAGAGGCTCCAGCGGCTATATAATAATAGTAACTCCGGTGCATAAGTTTGTAGATGCTTCAAGTGTAATAAGATCATTACTGATTACGAGGGTACATTTCTATAGACAATCTAGTACAGTAAGGACACAGTACAATTATGTATATTTACAGTAAGGACTAGGACGCGATAGAGATCGACATGCTGAGAGAGTACATGGTAGGTCATTCATGTGCTCTATAATAATTATTTCTTTCCGCCACTAAACTTTCTGACATCTGTACCAAGATTAGGCAAGCAGGACATACTGAGTTAAGCTAAATTAGAATTTGGATCTGGCTAAATTAGAATTACCTTTGATCAAATAGACTAGCGTTCAGGAACCAAGGTACTTAGTCTCTATGTAGGTCACAAAATAATCCGGGTTATAGCCTTCATTGAAGGTATTATTAAGAAGCATTTTGGGAGCATAAACGGATCCATGATGATGTATTTTCAATCTTAACCATTCTCTGATAGGCTTGAAATCACCACTCTTGATGTCTTGCTCGTAGCCCTTCAGGTCTTTGTGCATCTTTGAAGCAATGATGGCCGATACCAAGTTTCCCAACGTGTAAGTCGGAAAATAGCCAAATAGTCCACTGCTCCAATGAGTATCCTGAAGCACTCCCTGTGAATCCTTGGCTGGTCTCACTCCAAGCAATTGCTCCATTCTGTCGTTCCAGAATTCAGGAATCTCAGAGATGCTGAGCTCGTCTCCAAATATTTTTTTCTCTATCTCATATCTTATTGCTATGTGGAGATTGTATGTGACCTCATCAGCGTCAACTCGTATATAATCTGCCTTAATGTTATTGAAATATAGATACAACTCTTCATCTGTTGCTTGGTTTGCGAAACTTACTTGCTTTCTTATTAAGGGAGCTATCAATTGAACAAAAGGCAGGCTTCTGCCCACAATATTCTCCCAGAATCTTGACTGAGATTCATGGAGCGCAAGCGAAGATCCACCTTCAAGAGGAGTGCCAGACAGTGACTGATCGCATTGCAGATTATACAACGCATGACCAGCTTCATGAATAGTACTAGATATCGACTTTTTGAAATCGATCCCCTCATACCGTGTAGTTATCCTTACGTCGTTGAGGCCCAAGGCCTCAGTAAAAGGATGAGTAGACACATCCATTCTGAAACGTTCCATGTCATATTGCAAGAGAGTTAAAATATTATGATTGAGCTCATCAACTTTTTGGATATCATACTTTGATTTTTCAAGTTTGCTCTCTTTGCAAAACGGGCTGCCAGAATCTATGAGTTTTCTCAGAATCTTCTTAAGACGCGGAGTCAATGCGCCGAATACTTTATCCAAATCATCTACCGTAAGCTCTTCTTCGAAGTTATCCAAAAGCGCATTATATGGATGCTTTTCATAACCAATCTTCTCAGCGATTTGCTTTTTGATTTCTATCATTTTCTTCAAATGAGGCGCATACATTCTGAAGTCAGATTTTTGCCTCGCCTCCCTCCAGACCATGTTGCCCCTTATTCTTTCCAGAGATTCTGCTTCTGTCAGCTCTTTTGGTATCTTGACCTGCTTGGTTATTTCCCTGCTGAGTACTCGTATAATGCCCTTCTCTAAATCGCTAGGGCTCTCCAGTTTCTTCGCTGATTCAACAAGACGAACAAAATCTTTGTTTAGAAGAAGATCCTTGTAGAGTATGTGAAGTTGAGAATCTGCTAGTCCTCTTTCTTCGGTGCCTTTCCTGGGCATATAAGTCTCGAAGTCCCAACCCATTAGAGAGATGGCATGATTTAGCGACCACATCGGTTTGTAAGCATCGAGGATCTGATTCATGACAAGATTTTGGCATCTCATGTCGTCACACTTTCCATGAACTCAATCATATCGGTCTATTAATCATTGCTCGCAAGGAATCCACCTTGAATCTCGTTAGGCCTTAAATAACCTGGGATGGAGCCGCACCGAACCGAAATCATCCCTCGACGCTATCATATGTACTTAGAATTAGGTTTTAAGCTTAGAAATCTAAAGTAAGTCAATGACAGCAAAATCTTATATCTTCTTACTTATTAGCGGTTTGTGCCATATCCATAACGTCTTTCGATCTTTCTTTGCAGTTTCTGAATTGTTCTTTAAGTTTACTTCATTGTCGCTGATGCGATGGTAATGTTTGTAGCTCTTCGAGTACCACATTTCTCTATTTTAGTATCTTGGTCAGCTTTATCCTTTTCTCATCATTGTTCTACCTCAAAATCATCCTAACTTCTGTCCAGCAGCAGTAGCTTCTTTTATTGATATTTTTCTCCTATGTAACAATATTTAATCTATATGATGCCTTAGATAGCATACCATGATATGGATGTTGTGGCTGGTAGGGACTACTATTGTTATAATCTCGGCTATTAGCATTATGCTATCCCTCAAATATTATCAAACGGCACAAGCATTTCCATGTGTGGGACATCCTCAAAAAGAATACTGTGAGGGATATCGCGATGGAGCAATTCAGGCCAAAAAAGATTTTGAAAATTCACAGGATCTGGATATAGACCAACACTCATGTATACGTAATATTACTCTATACTGTAATGGGTATAATAGAGGGTACAACGACGAGGCAGACTTCCTGGGATAGACTTGATTTAGCAAATGTATAAGAAAATTCTATTTATCTTCCAATAACCAAAGATATTCTTATGATTCAGAGATAAAACAAATATTTTCTATAAGCATCATTATAAAAAATTTAAGAGTTACATCTGTTTAATATATGGGTAGTCATAAGAGGATATGCAAGATAACAGCCAAGGAAAAAAGAAGATATCTCGTTTGCAATTTCTGAGACTCTTAGGAGCTGGGGCTATAGGTTATTTTGCGTATCGTGCTGGGTTTATCAGCAGTTTATTTGGAAATGCTACTGCGGCAGAAGGGAGAGGATGGCTTGCAATTGCTACACCACCATCGATAAATCTTCCACCATCAATAGGTTGGACGTCAGCAGTAGCACCAACCGCAGGAATATTGGATGAAGACGGCATACTTATGATGGCTAAGCCAAAACCAGACGGATATTCTTATAGATTTAATCCGACTGTATTCCCCTCTAACGATATAAAATTAGATGTCACCGATACCGGAGGATTTGAGCTTGCGCAAGAAAACGGTGTCAAATTCATTAGATTTACAAGTCATAATCCAGGTACAGGAGAAGGTAGCAACACGGTGCGTTTGCATGTATTTACAGAAAATAGAGATGATGCCGATCAGCAGAGATATACATGGGTTGACGGAGCACAGGAGATGGGCTGGTTGACACATCCAGAAGATCTTAAAAATGGTGAATGGACTTTTATTTGCAGACCAAACAAGATCTTGGACAATACTAACGCTATATCCGCAAAGCTCGGCGGTGGTGAGCATAAGGCTGGAAATCCAGAGAATGATGAGGCCTCTTGTTGGAATGTAAATTGGTATTATAACAATGATAAAAATAATCTAATTACTTTTGAATACATTCATCCATACTACGAGTTTGGTAATGATGTTAAATTATACAATACCTACAAGCCTTTAGGTGACAGGTGGTTTGGCTGTAAAGTAGTAAGCATGGTAAGGCCAGACCAAAGTGCACGTGATATTGTAGCATATTTCAATGAAAACCCACTTGACTTGCGTACTGGTCTACCAAAGAATGAGGGATGGAAAAAGTACTTTGAATTTACTCATACTGGTCAAGGAGAGCGATATAATATGGTGCACACATGGGGTGGTGCAAAGAGTACATGGCGTAATGACCAGTTAACAAGTATTGATGTTGCATATATGAATCATAGAGAGATAATTGCATTGAATAATCCTATGCTGTGATACATACGGAGGATTTTAAATCTCTAATGCAATGATCTTAAAATCTCGTGTGTATCCGACTTGTGTAACTCTGTGTTACTGTTCCTATTAGTACTAGTTGCAAGATTAGTAGCAATAATCAATCTTGAGTAGTTTTTATTGCCTATCTTTATTGTAGTTAATACAACATACACTGTAGCAGCATTGGATAATAATTACCTCTTGGCAGATGAATATCTGAATAATTCCATCGTCTACGACCTTTTGTGGTCTCATCTCTGCTCGCACTATGTCATATGCATATTCAAATTGCTATATGCTAGCAATTTCCATTTTTCTCAAAGGATTTTAACCAAACATTCTCAACCTCTCTTGAATTTATAACGGTTATCAAATTCTTCATATTCTCCAGCGATCTATCATGTCCTTCTTTAGAAGGAGAAGACACGCAATCTGATAAAACTACGGAATAGAATCCTCTGTTGAAAGCATCTCTGGCGCTGGACTCTACTCCACCCTCAGTAGCAATGCCTGTAAAAACTACAGTTATAATACCAGCGTTTCTAAGCAAGCGCTCAAAGCCAGTATCTATGAATATACTGCCTGTATGTTTATTTATTACCAATTCACCTTCTTGTGGTTTTACTGCAAAACGCATATCTTCAGCAGTAAACTGCTCAAACAAGCGGTCGAACCCTAGTTTACCCAAAGTGTATATGATTGCTGCAGATTCAAATCGTTTTGGTAGCATTTGAATTGGTGTAAAGAATATTGGAATGTTTGATTTACGTGCCAATTCCACAACTGAGTTCAGATTCCTGCTAAATTCTTCCTTATTAAAAATCAGTTTTGTAGTACCTTGTTGTACGTCCCATACTACTAATGCGGTATGAGAAGCATCTACTATTTCTTCAATAGTGTTGTAGACTATTTTATTATCTCCAATTTTTTGCATGTTGGCGTTATACTACATGAAACATAAAAGAAAAGGGTATTCAAACTATTTACCAACCTATGCATATAGGTAAGGTGAATGTTATCATGTAGCACTTCAAGAAATATTCTATAATATCTGCTATCGCTCGTTCTAGAAAATAACAGGCATCAAGCTCAGGAAATATGCCGCTAGCAATTTCTCTACGATCTAATTCTTCTTCTAAATCAAAAGCAAGAATTTGTAGCATGATAGTTTCTACACTTCAGCAAATATAATTTCCGAATCAGAAGGGAAGTCTCCGGACAGGTAGAAATAGCTGGAACTTAAATAAATAACTTTTAGATACGATAAGATATACAGGGTATATTAAGATTAAGCACTTAAATAATAACAAGAGGATTAATTAAGTAATTAATTGGCTATCGTTTATTATCATCATCATCAGCAGGAAGATATTGATAAACTGGAGAAATTTAACAAGAATTTTCAATGGTTTAGAGATCACTACTATGAGTTACATATAAGATACAAAGGCGAATATGTTGTGATTAACGATTCAGAAATAATAGATCATGATGTAGATTATGAGCGACTTATAACAAATAGACTGAAGCCTAGATTCGCAGTAGGTACAATAAGAGAATTCTTCATAGGGAAAATTTATGAAGATGAACTATTATGACTAATACTAAAAAAATAGTTGGAGATGTCGGTATTGGTGGATTGGGTTATGTCAATGCTGTTGTAATGTGCAGATCTAATAGGATCTATTCGCCGATACGTTTCTGTGTGGATACTGGTTGTTCCGTAACTATCATTAGCCACTTAGATGCTCTAAGGATTGGAATAGATTACGGTAATAATAAAAATATGCAGAAATCAGATCAACGGACGATAAACGGAGTTAGCGCGTTTATGCCATATATACTATCTGACGCGGAAATTTTATTTAACTGTGATGGAATTTCCATGTTAGAGTATGTTGGAAATATACATGTCATGCCACCATCTCGGATAACTACCAGTAGATCTAATGATGCAAGTAATCAAATAAGCCTATTGGGAGTAGATGTACTTAAGAGGTTCACTATTACTTTTGTTCAGGAAAAGATTATTCTTGCAAATAGACAGTTGATCGATTGATTTTAATTTAAAGAGGATAATTTTATACAATTAAGAAGAGATACGAGTAACTCTAAAATAGCCTCATGATAACTTATGTTTATGACATTACCGAAATGACATGGCCAAAGACCAAGCTCATCAGAAAAAAGGAGCTTCGAAGATTGGTGGAGGACAGTTCCAGAACACTTGAGACAAAAGTCAAGCAAGGGTGACGAGGCAAACAAACCGTCGCTAAATCAAGTTAACTATGTTCTTTTACATCTGCATCTTGCTGGTAAACACTACGCAAAGCCAAGTCATGAAGAGCTAAAAGATTGGCTGCATAGTGGTCAGGTAGATGTCCTAAGAATGAATGCAGCAAAGAAATAGTAATACTAGAACAGCTCAACTCTTAATTATTCTTTTATTTTGTAATCATTCTTGTCAATTAGTTAATATCCTTTATTTTAGAATCACTTAAACCACACTCTTTGCATTTGTAAATTATTGTCTCTTTGAGTTCTTTATCTGGTAACATTTCAGATCCACAACAGGCACATTTCATTTCATTTTATATATGCAGGTGTGTTTAAATGCCTTTATGAAGTTCTCCCGACTCAATATCGATGACACTCGTGGTAACCTTAGCCAAATGTATAACACACCCTTCCTGAGTTCTTTATATTGTTTCTTGGTGTGACTTGTGTTATCGCTTTTTGGTTTATGCTCTGGCATATAGATAATAATCACATCAGACCTTGACCATCACGTATTTTATTCAGTTTAACTATTTGACCTGTTTTTGTCCCTATATTTCCTACTAGCAAAGACTTCTAAGAAGTTTATAATAAGATTACATAGTATGCAAAAAGAAGAAAAAAGAAAAATAAAGTTAAAGTATAAAATTCGCATTAACAGTTACTGGAAAGACTATGAAGAATTCTCACACAATAACTCTATTAATCATTTTCGTGGTTGTTTTCTCACTAACAACGATTGCTTTAACATTATTACTAGTATCTCAAAGTGTTTTTGCAGCAAAGAAAAATAAATCAGAAGACAAATCCAGTTTAGACGCAGCAACACCTACATCTGCTAGTAGCCAAACAAGCAACAGTGGTGATGGTAGCAGCAATGATATGCTCAATTCTCTATCTCTCCCCCCGTGTCATAATGGTTCTTTACCCGTAAAGGGAAAATGTCCTTTACCTCCACTTATAATACCTCCGCCGGATGACTCTACAAAGAGCATACCGTCTACAAGCGAAAGCAGCAATACAGATAGCGCCAGTAGCAATACCCTTACGGCTTCACTACCTGCAACACATAATACTAGCGCAGGCAACAGCAAAGAGAGCAACAATCGCCACGACAGTACTACAGCTACCGGAAGCACCAGCGATAGTAACACGCTCGCGCCTGTATCTCCCCCCTGTCCTAATGGTTCTTTACCCGTAAAGGGAAAATGTCCTCTATCACCACCACCAACTTCTGAAGACACTAGTAGTACAAGAAATAAGCACAAATCGGCAGACAAACCAACTTCAGATGTATTTACTCCGACTATAGCTGTAGGGGAAAGGAATACTAACTCGGACAGTATTCCAAGTTCAAAGACTAAAGAGGATACAACTGGGAGCAACGATGGCAGTACAACAACTCGTTCACCATCGACAATAAGCGATGGTAGCGGGAATAGCAAAGACACGGAGGGCAAGGATAGCAGTACTACTACCACTCCTCCTCCGGCTCCACCACCTACAACATCTGATAGCAGCAATTCAGATAGCAGCAGTAATAGCAACAAAGATAGCAATCCAGATAGCAGCAGCAAAACGCCAATACCAGCTATAATGCCATCTAATGAGGGTGTAGGCGGCACAGATACCGGAGGTGCTGGCGGTGGCAGTAGTACAGGTACATATAGCGGAAGTAGCAGTAGCGATAGTGGAGAAAATACTAAACCTTCGTCCACAACATCTGGTAACGGTATTGGAAATAGTGGTAGCAGCATCTCTAGCAGCAGTTCAGGTACTAGCGGTAGTAGCACTACCAACTCAAAGAAGACACCTGAAACGAGCGTGTCTCAAGCAGCAGCAATTGCTGCCACAAACCAAATAATCAACAGTCCTGGAAGCACAATATTAAACCAACAGTCGATAAAACAATCAGTTAAAATCAACAATGAGATAAACAACATAATTAGAAAGAATGTAATTTCAGAATCCTCATCTTCGTCCACTACAGCTGCTAGTACTACACCAAGAGAAATATCAAATTTGATCACAGTAAAGCTAGCAACAACAACAAGCACCATGTCAAGAAATGCTTACCTACCTATCGGAGATGTCGCACCGTATCATATGATAGGAGGACATGTTACAGCTAACTTGCCAAATAACCGCCTGAATATAGTAGTAGCTCAGCTTTCAAGCAGCAATGGCGCAATTCAACATGCCGTGGTCTTAGATATGATTAAATCACAAATTTCAAACATATTTGAAA
>DATFDI010000027.1:0-9968 GCA_035252175.1 Nitrososphaeraceae archaeon | reverse complement strand
TACTTCTAGCTGTATAACTTGTTCAGCAAATGGTATGATAAAATGTAATCCTTCTCCTAATACTCTATTTTCAACAGCACCAACATATAGAACAACTCCTCTGTGTCCTGCTTGTACAATTACAACAGACTCAGACATGATTATTACTATTACGATAAACGTCACTATTACCGCTAATATTCTTAGCTTGTTAGCTCCTCGTATAGACCTTGATGGACTTGGTACTCCTCTGTATCCATATGGGTTTGTATCAGGAGTTCCCTTGAAAGGGTTTTTCATAAAACTATCTTTATATGAGAACTGGAGTCAAAAGGCAATTTAAGTGTGTGGTCTCAACACATGATTTGCCGCTGTAGCGGTATTATCAACAATGCCGTCGCCAGTTTCTTCTTAGATTGATTCAATGCATATACAGGATTTAATTTTGGAGAATGTAATTTAAGATTGGCTTGTATGTGACGACAAATAAATATTGTAGTCATCAGTCAGGTTTTGCAATGTTGATTAACTTTGTTATCTAAAACTGATAAATAAATCAATGACTCATATCTGTATCTGCCAAAGGTACCTCTTCTATCTTGTGTCGTCTATTTCCTACCAATGCTAACATAAGTGGACGGTACGAGATAAGATTATACAGCAGCAGCTGCTATGTTTTTAAGGTCTGCTGCATAACTTTATCTCTAATTCCCATTTTTCCTTTGCTGAATATCCTTGTATCCATTTGCTTTATGGAATTTCCCATTATCGGAGCAAAACTCATCTTGGATATAACGTCTTTATTTAGGTCAATTCCAGGAGCAACCTCTTCTAAAACTAGTCCCTTCTCAGTTAGTTTAAAAACTGCTCTTTCAGTAATGTACATGATCTCTTGTCCATATTTTATCGCTTGATGCCCACTAAACACGATTTTGTATACGCTTTCAATGAACTTTGGTGTTGTCCCTTCATGTAAAATTCTAATTCCGTTATCTGATATAATGATGTCACTTTTTCCTCCCGTAAATGAGCCTGCAAAATATATCCTTGACACTCCGCCAGCTATGACTGGAAAGCCGCCTGGCCCGAAAATCCTGTTCGGTAACATAGAAGGATTTACATTTCCTTTTTTGTCAACTTCGAGAAATCCCAGTGATGCGGCATCAATTATACCCCCTTCAAAATTAGAAAATACATCAGGCATAGTAGAGAGTGCAAAAGGACTCACTGCCAATCCAAAATCATTTCCCCCAAGAGCAAGCCCCCCCCAAGGCCCAGATTCAAGTACCGTTATTATGAAATCAGTTACCTTCTCCTCAGCTGCAACTAATGAAATCAAAGCAGGAATACCTATTCCTAGGTTAACCAAAACAGGAGATTGCTTAGTTTCAAATAATCTAATCAACTCTAATAGAATCCGTCTTGCTATCACCTTTTTATGACCTTCAAGTGAGATTTTGGGCATGCCGCCTACAAGCAGATTCTCCGTAGCCGGAGGAATTATTTTATAAGATAACCTTGGATCATAATCTATACTACCACACTGCCAGTGGTACTCTTTTGGAGAAACGACAATATAATTTACTAGTGGACCTGGTACGTCTACATCCCTTGGATTTATAGTACCTGACTTTGTCATCCATCTTACTTGTGCTATCACCTTTCCTTGGTTTGATCCTCCTGCTTTGGCAGCTTGGGCAATGCTAAGAACAGTACCTCTCATACCCTCATCTTGCAATGATAGATTGCCAATCTCATCTGATACAGAGGCTCTAATCATAGCATAATTTGGTTTAGGAGCCTGGTATAGAAGATAATCTTCCCCATCAATGTCTATAACACTGACATGGCACGAAGCATTTTTCTTTGCAAGTTCATTTAATGCTGCGCTATCTTGTCTTGGATCAAGAAAAGTATCCACACCTATTTTTGTTAAAAGGCCTGGTCTCCCAGAGGCTATTTCTCTGAACCAATATGCGGTAACACCTATCGGCCATCCATAACACTCTATTCTGTTATCTGTTACAAGTTTTTGAAGCCATGGAGAAAATCCCAAAAAAGGCATCAAAGCACCTTTCAGAAATTCTTGGCCTGGTTCCTTGTACAAGCTTTTAGCTATTTGGTCTAATGCTCTTCCAGGCACAGCGGGTAGAGCATCTGAGATTATGAATACATTCCTTGGATGTCCTCGTTGATTATATAGTTTGTATAATTCAAGAATTAAATATTCAGGAGTTGTAGCCATGTTAAAACCTGAAATGGCAACTATACTGTCATCTTTTATATCGGAAACGGAGGTAGACACATCAACGATTTTAGAAAACATTTAATGACAAAAAAGAAAGTCTGTTTATCCTTCATATAAATATACTAGTAGGAATGAATAAATGCTTGAGTAAAAGCATTACGTCTTTCTATCTTTAGATGAGTCATTTCCCAAATGATCAGCGATTTTATTTGATTCTCGTAGCCAGAACTGGTTATATGGTTATATAGGTACACGGCAATATTTACCCAAAAATAGCATCTCGTCCAGATATATTTTATAATGAAAATATTTCATAACGAGCGCCATACTTATCTTTCTCTTTAACTAGAACGTCCCTTTTACATAAATTATTAAGGCGGCTATAGAATGCGTCATTAGAAGGTTTCTTCAGTCCTAAATTTTGGCAGCGAGAACTGATTTTTTCTCTAAGGTCTGTATACCTTAACCGAGACTCTTCCTCCAATGCCTGTATTATCATAATTTCTATCTCGTATCTTGGATTACGTCCTACCATTACGATAGTGATTTCTGGTTTTACTTTACGATATATTTGCATAACTGTATTAATGTCTGGCATGGTTGTTGCTGATACATAAATTGTGTCTCCAACTTTTATCGCCTGAGAATAACCATATTCTTTCTCCCAAGGCATACCAAGACTTGTTGTCTCTTATTTATTATTGCAGTGAAAAATAAACTTCTCTTAACCAGGAATCTCCCTAATGCGCAGACTAACTATAATGAATGGCCTATTACAGTTATGTGTCATGCTGTGGATATGGATATCATCGTGTTCGACTTCTGAATCCGAATGCAAGGACATATGATATTTCATAAGTTATGAATAATAATAAAGATATCTTCAAAGGAGTTTTGTACTCATAGTTAGTAACATTAATGACCTCAAAGCGCTAAAGCAAGAACTTGCAGATCTGCCTGCAGAGGACGCTAAAGCAGATAACGTCGGAAGCTTACCTTTGTATATCACATAGCTGCAGAATTACGGGTTGGAAATTCATATGTTCAAGACGTATGATAAGGTCGACAATATACAACTATACTATTTTCTGAGCAGCTTAAATGCATGGTTTCCATTGCCTGTTCTAATGTAGTGTGTTATCCATACAAGAGCAAGTGGTTCAAGGAGTCTTGCAGCCTCTATTCCTCCAATGTCTATTGTTTCCCAGCCAAATTTTGTGAGAATATTATCTACTACAATTTTTTTGGCCTCATCATCGTTTCCACATATAAACATGGTAGGTGGACCACCAGGAAAATCTGGATCTACAAAATGAGGATTTCCAACTGTATTAAATGCTTTTACAACTTTGGAATCAGGTAACAATCTTTGAATGGTTTCTCCTGCAGAGTCTGAATAACCTATAGCCAGTCTTGGAGGCATGCCTTTAGAAAAATCTAATGGATTAGTAACATCAATAACAACTTTTCCAGCAAAATTCTTTGGATCAGCCGTTTTTATTGCATCAGCAGTTCCATTCCATGAAGTTGCTATCACATTGAGTTCACCAAATGATGCTGTTTCAGCAAATGTTCCTGACGATGCCATTTTTCCTTGTTCTTCCTTGCCATGTTTGTTTATCCATTCAGTCACTTTCTTTTGATTTGGGTCACGTGAGCTGATTCTAACTGTATGTCCAAGTTCAATAAACCCATCACCCAATTTCTGTGCTACATCTCCAGAACCCATTATCCCGACTTTCATGATATCTCTTTCTCTGTCTTCTAACTCCTACTTTCCAAATAAAAAGGTGTGGCTTAATAAGCAGATCTTATCTTACACAATATTATGTGCATACACCATGTCATCATCATTAGAAAACATCAATCTAGAACGAGAGACAGTAATAGTGCAAGTCAACCTCTATAAACAGATGTGGGAACAGTTACTTGCTGAGCTAAAGAGATATCAGTTGCAAAATAAAGCAGAACTTGTAAAAATAATCTCCGAATCTATATGAAGCCAATAATGTGAATGTTGAAAAATATTGGATAAAGTTAAACTCAGCAAAATGGGAATAATATTAATATTAATAATGATTACCACCTATCAGAAAAACTAGAGATATTTTGGAAGGACTACTATTAGCAGAGTACGGAGATGACCATAGCAGCGATATTGCGCTGTCTACTGATTTCTATGAAATCACAATGGCTGCTGCTTATTACCATTTCAACAGTAATAACAACAATCGAAATCAAAATAATAAGACAAAGAAAAATGCAATCTTTGAAATGTTTGTCAGAAAGCTTCCACTGAACAGGTCACATATTGTAGTCGCAGGCCTAGAACAAGTGGTTCATTTTTTGATGAACTTGAAGTTTAATGACGCGCATATATCTTATCTAAAGTGTCTTGAAATCTTCAAGCAAGTAGATGAAGATTTTTTTGAATATCTAAGAGGACTTAGATTCACAGGAACTGTTTGGGCAGTACCTGAAGGTACCGTTCTATTTCCTAATGAACCAATATTAAGAATAGAAGCTCCTATTATTGAGGCGCAAATCGTCGAGACATATGTTTTATCGACAATAAATTTTCAAAGCTTAATTGCGACTAAGGCATCCAGGATAGTTACCGCTGCAGAAGGAAAATCGTCAATAGTGGAATTTGGGTCTAGGCGAGCTCATGGACCGCAAGCTGGTCTCTTAGCCGCTAGAGCTGCCTATATTGGAGGATGTGCTGGTACATCAAACACACTTGCTGGTTACAAATTAGGTATTCCAACATTTGGTACAATGGCACACTCTTACATCATGAGCTTTGAAAAGGAAGAAGAGGCATTCGAACAATTTAGCCATTTATTTCCATCTGGGTTTTTGTTGGTTGACACTTATGATAGTATTAAAGCAATAAAAAAGATAATCAAATTAGGAATTGATGTAAAAGGAGTACGACTTGATAGTGGAGATTTACTTTCTCTAAGTGTAAAATCTAGAAGGCTACTCGATAATGCTGGATACACAGACACCAAGATAATGGTAAGTGGAAATTTAAATGAATATTTAATACAAGATCTTGTTAGTAAAAATGCTCCTATAGATTCATTTGGTGTAGGGACTGAACTTAGCACATCAAGAGACGACCCTGCCATGAATGGAGTTTACAAATTGGTTGCTCTGAGAAAAAATAAAAAAAGACATGGAGATGATAATAATAAGAGCAAACTTCAGACATCTGACGATATAATGTTATTATATAAGCTTAAGACTAGTCCTGGAAAGAAAACCTATCCAGGTCCTAAACAAATTCGTAGAATCATAAAAAATAAAAGGATATCCAGAGATATAATAGTATTAGAAGATGAAAAAGAAACTCCGTCTAGTTTAGGTGTTCCATTACTACAGAAGATACTTGATAATGGTAGCCTTACATATGAAATGCCGTCAATTGAGAAAATCCAACAATATTGCTTTGAGCAGATAAAGTTACTTCCTGACCAATTCAAAGATTTAGATTATATACCAAAAGAATATCCAGTAATATATAGCGACAAACTCAAGAATATTACTCGGGAATCTTTATCTCATCTCAGGTGATCAACATTATATATAATCACATAATAGGTATTTTTCATACCAATTATAATGTATCTTTTCTTATGAATTCAAAGAAAGAAGAATACCAAAAATATTCTGCCTTTATCCTAATGAATTAATCTAAAGCTTTTATCACCAATCTCCCTCAGAAAGTTATCGATATCTATTATGATATTTGAAAACTTGTTATTTGGTTCAGCATTAGGCAAGATATAATATTTAGTATGTTTAGTTGTTGATGAAAGCGGTTTTGCAGATATCAACCATATATTCTTATGATGCGGCTGTAACGATTCCAGGTCCAATACCTTATTTAAGTACATTTTTTCCTTTATAAATTGAACAATAATCGATCTGTCGGGTTTTACCTTCAGACTTTGTAGGTTAGGTATGATCACATCAAGCGATAAATCATTTTTGACTGAGATTTTTCTTTCTGACGGTAGAGTACAAACCGTAAGCATAAAATGAAGAAGAGCCTCACTTAATGTAGTTATGGCTCTTGCATAAAAGTGATCGTCCTCATCACGAATAGATTCCAAGTCTAGTTTTGCAGTACATTTGCTCATTATAAGCTCAATATATTGTCGTGATAATTTGATGTCAGAAGTGATGCCTGTCTGAATTTTCTCCCTACCTATTTCATATTCTATTACCGAGTACAGAATATTCTTAATTTCATCTCCAGATAACACTTTTTTACCACTACTAGCCTATATTGAGAGTAATAATTTGCCTATATAGCTTATCAATTCTATTTGCTATCCAGTAGTTTTATACTATAGTGAAAGATTCATGAATACTATTAATTAGTGATAAAGTTGCATTATATATGATAGAATCTAAAATGAGAGTTAATAACATATTAGAATTAATCACATTATTTGGATTAGAAGCTGTTTAACTACTAACAAGGATGACAATTTATGAGTTTTACACAGCAGCCTTCATTGGAGCAGATACGTGCTAGGGTAACTAAAACTCTAAAGGATGGCATCCAGCTTGATATGTCAACCCAAGAATCAAAAAAATTTCTCAAAAGACATGTAAATAGCAAAACAAACCTTGTAATCATGTTTGTGGATATCAATAACTCCACGCAGATGAGCCTTGCTTTGACAGAAAAGAAATTTGCTTTAATATTGCAGACCTTCGCACAAGAAGTAAGTCTTGCTGTGCTAGGTTATGGTGGATATGTCTTCAAGTACGAAGGTGATGCTGTCATAGCATTATTTCCCGCAGAGTATGATCAGACAAAAGCATGCATAAATGCGTTGTATTGCTCAAGAGCAATACTTGAAATCATAACTGAGGTTATTAATCCGATTTTTAAGACAAACGAGTTGCCGGAAATCACTATAAGAATTGGATTGGCTTATGGCTATGCTTTAGTAGTACTGTATGGGAAGAGTTTGGAAAAATCGTACATAGACATAGTAGGTTCCAGCATAAGTTTAGCTTCAAAGGTTGCATCCATAGCAAGGCCTAATCAGATATTGGTAGGTGAATTTATTTACAATATTCTTATTTCATCAGCAAACAATGAAGATTTTTTGAGAAATGTCAAGTTTGAGGAGATGAACTTGGACCCAAGAAAGTGGAAATACCTGTCTCATTCAGATCCTCAAAGTTTGTATCGTGTGTATGAGTTTTTAGAAAATCAACCATGACAGTCAAAGCACTAGAGGAGTTCGTCTATCCTTAATTTTGAAGAATTGTCTTGGAAGAAGATATCATACCTTTTACTTTTGTACTTCTCGTTGTAACAGTAGAACAAGATTAAGGCCCCTCCCCACTCAGCCTATGAAAATGCGAAATAGTTTATAGGCTTATAGTTATCGACTCACACACAAGTTTTTGCGTTTGTTTGTACTTGTAAGTCTGTTCCGTTGATATGCCAAATTGAAAGTTTCATTGTTTACTTATTATTTGAAATGAATCAATCATTGATTGTGCAGTTTGCAAGTATCTGGGAAAATCTTCAGGTGGCGTAACATCATAAGCAACAGTATAGAATGTTGTGTCTACTAAAGTTCCATACACCATGCCTTTAACGTCATAAGGTTGCCATGGTCCTTCATAATTTTTAGTTCGTATAATTCTGACCGCAGGATAGCCAGAAAGAGAGAAATGTTTGTAATCTCCTTCAAAATGTCTTATACCAGGAGACATAGAGGAGGGGGCCTGCTCTTCGGAAGCCTTCATACGTGCTAGTACTTCTGGTGTTACATTGCTTGTTATTCCAACTGCAACATAGGCCCCTCTGTTTGGAGGTATGAACATAACCTTGTAACGGCGAAGTACATCATTTTCTCTTACCTTCCAATCAGGTGGATATTTCATTGCAAAACCCATCTCTGTATTGGTGTATGTAAGAAAACTTGTATTGTCTTGTAACATGCCTAATTACATTATGATATCAGATATAAAAAAGCTAGTGGGTAAGAATAAGCAACTTAATGCTGTCTTCAGACCACAGAACATGAGTTATTCTTATCGTCGAAAGGACTCAATTCACTTATGTTGCGTCTATCTGGTCTAATGAACATGACCGGTTAATCTGTAAAATTTTCACGATAGTCGTCGGTGAACCTTTCGGATTTATTCTCGTCGTCCTCAAAGTATTCATTATACGTGTCAGTGAATCTTTCTCGTTCATATTGACTGTCACCCTGATAACTTTCTTCGTTTAGTCTTTGTTGTTCTTGTCCTTGATTATTATTGCCATCACTCTTCATATTCTCCTGTGCAATTTGTGCAGCCTGCAGAGAGTGAAAGGCTAATGCCGATTTTCCTATATCAGGAAACGAACTAACCTCCAATCTCAACTCATTTTGGAGTGTTTGAATAGCACCTGCATAATGAATCAGTTTATCATGCTCTCCTTTATAACTCCAGGTTATAATGTCACATTACTTGGCAATAATATACCCTTTCCAGGCTTTATGAAGAGCACCCCAAGTTTGGTTCTCAAAGTAAATACCACCTACGTTTTTGGACCTGCCTGTGTTTATCATATAATCTGACTTTCTCCTTGATTTAGGGTCATAAACATAAAAGATAGATTTTCTTTTTCTGCCAAATCTGTGGTATTTCATTGTGAATAATTTTGTTTGTGTATTGGTACCTCATTTGGCTTTTGTAGTTTTTAAATTTTTTGTCTCAAATAATATTATGAGAGGTATGTTCTAATGGATACGGCCACAAAATTCAGCATGAGCTCTAGATACTTAAAAAAAGAATTTCTCAGTATGAAAGATTTATGGGATATCTAATTATACTCAGAGGTCCAGCAGGTGCCGGTAAAACTACGGTAAGTAAATGTTTAATTGAGACTCTTGGGAGCGATAAAACATTTTCATTAGATTTGGATATCACATTAGATAAAGAGAATGAATTTAGTGACAACCTCAACAAGGCATTAGGCTATGAGAATGTAGTTGGTATGATGTTCTGGGGACTGGAACATACACAGGCGCCACAACAATGGATTGATAGATTTAAAGATAAAGGGTATGTCATACTATCTGTCATTTTGCATGCTAATTTAGAGACACTTGTTCAGAGAGTAAAAAACAGAGGGTATGACTACAAAGATGCTGTTGAAATGAGACGCCATTTTAATAACTTTGAAAAAATCAAGAGCGTCTTTGCTAATAAAGCAAGAGTAGAGGAAGTCATCATTAATCATAGAAAGGTAGGCATTAGAAGAAGAAAAAGGCGGAATTGAACATCAAAATCCGAGCAGTAGTTATTTGCAAATTGTTTTATTATTATTATACTACATATTTTGTCTTCGTCTGCAGATAACTACGTTAACTTAGGTTTATACCCTATATTGTGCATATACTGACCAGAGAAATGTTATCCAAAGAAGATGCATTATTAGAGCAAGATAGCATTACTTGTAAGCTATGCAACGAAAAATTTGAAAGCTTAGGTGATATGCAACATCATGTGTTAACAGAGCATATGCAAAAAGGAGACTATCAAATTCCTTTGCACAAAGAAGAAAGGTAGCGGGTATCTTAATAAGAACAACATGCAATATCATAAGGCAGCGCTTCTAGGTCAGGAACGAGCGAGAAACGCTCAAATGAAACTATTTGACTACGCAGGCTTTGCAATGCTGACTTATACTATCAAACAGAAAAGTTCAGGC
>DATFDI010000026.1:0-12955 GCA_035252175.1 Nitrososphaeraceae archaeon | reverse complement strand
CAAAGAAGTTGCCGGAGCTATCTAGAACTTTAGGAAAGGCTACTGGAGAATATGAAAAGGCTAGACGTATGTTTAGAACAGAAATTGAATATGCAACAAGACAAGAGGAACACAATGTATCAACTTCACGCTATATGGGTCTTAAGATTACTGCGCCTGCTCTGTCTGAACGCAAGAAACTTGAAGAAATTGCAAATACTATTGGAATAGACTACACAGATAAAACCGATGATGAATTGCGTGCATTGATATCTGAAAAAATGAAGGACGTATAATCTTCCATTAGACCAGCATACTACGATCGACGTCATGTCTTATCAGCAATTGCCTTAATTTTACGTGCTCTACTTAAGAAGTATATTCTGCATTATAGGCTATTGACTCTAAACTCAATTTCCCTCAGTAGAAAACTCAGAAATACAATACATGTAACCATAAACATAGGATACTATTGGCTTTTGCTATTTGAATCAAAATATATTTCCTGACCACAGCCTCTAGCAAAAGCCCGGTATTGCTCGTTATTGATGTGCAGCATGATGTTACATAAAGGTACCAGAAATTGGTAACGGATAATGGTATTAGCGTCAATCAGGTCGATCGGACAGATGAAACAACTGCATAATAATCAAAAGCAATATCTATTTCTAAAGATAATAACCTCTTAGAAGAGCTAGCTATACATTTTTTATAATTGCTCCTACACTGATGACTTGAAGGAAGAGAGGGTAGAAAAAACAAATGAGCACTCAAATGAGTACAGCTAGACGTGGAGTAGCTACCGAAGAGATGATACAGGCTGCAAAAGATGAAGATGTTGAGTTGGATCTTATTCTTAGAAGAGTAGCTAGGGGTTCTATAATTATTCCAAAAAATAATGCAAGAAAACAAGAGATAAAGGTCGTTGGGATAGGGCATGGTCTAAAAACAAAAGTAAATGTAAACATTGGTACTTCTACACTATATCAAAATTTAGATGAAGAGATTTCAAAAGCCAAAGTTGCAGTCAAGTATGGTGCAGATACCATAATGGACCTATCAGATGGTGGAGATATATCTGCTATTAGACAAAACCTACTTGAGGCTGCACCTATAACATTTGGAACTGTACCTATTTATCAAGCATATGCACACGGAGTTGACAAGTCTAAAAATCCATTAGATATTACAGCGGATGACTTTCTAGATGCGTTTGAGCAAAATGCCAAAGATGGTGTTGACTATACTACCATACATTCTGGTATAACAAAAGAATTAGCAAAACGTGTAATGGAAGTAAAAAGACATGCCGGAATTGTATCTAAAGGTGGTACTATAACTGCGGCTTGGATGCTAAAATATGATAAAGAAAATCCATATTATGAGTACTTTGACTATATGTGTGAGATAGCAAGAAAATATGATGTTACTTTTAGTTTAGGTGATGCGTTAAGGCCTGGTTCTATATTGGATTCACATGATGAACTTCAAGTTGCTGAAATGATAAATGTTGGCAGATTAGCAAAGAGAGCTCATGAAAAAGATATACAAGTCATGATTGAAGGACCAGGTCATGTCCCACTAAACGAAGTAGCAACAAATGCCAGACTAGCAAAATCATTGATAGGTGATGTTCCTTATTACGTACTAGGACCATTAGTAACGGATATTGCAGCAGGCTACGACCATATAGCTAGTGCGATTGGAGCAGCAATATCAGCAGCTGAGGGTGTAGATCTACTATGTTATCTGACTCCAGCAGAACATTTAGCATTACCAACAGCAGAAGAGGTCAAGGAAGGACTAATTGCATATAGAATTGCAGCTCATGCAGGTGACTTGGTAAAGATAAGAGACAAAGCAATCAAGTGGGACATGGAAATTACACAAGCAAGACGTACTTTGAACTGGGAAAAGCAAATATCTCTATCAATTAACCCAGAAGAAGCAGAGAGAATCCATACCAGAAGAGAGGGTCAAATTCAAGGAAATAATGCACCTTGTACTATGTGTGGTTCAGCATGTGTGTATATTACGCTACCACAGCAGAGAAAATATAATACAAAAGGAGAAGAAGAGGATCATAACAAGATCAACAATAATAGCAATGATAGTATAAAACAACGAAAACGAGAAAATGCAGAGGAAGCAGCACAGATACAGGAGTAGAAATCAATCAATTTAAGTTTTCATAAATCAATCTCTGATGTTTATTTTAGTGCTAAAAAAACAGCTTGTGGATAGGCACTATCTTGGTAGTAATTGATATTATTCTATCGCTATAATTGCAATAGCGTTTGCTGTACTAGTGCCAAGGATTCCTCATATTTTCAAAATAAAAGGCGTAGCTGATAGATAGCATATGCCAGCCAAAAAGCGAAATCGTTCTGAAGCTCAAGAATGGTGAACGATACTAAGCTTTTTGAAAAATTTAGATTCAAAGACACTAAACGATATAACATGATAATTGATGAGTTCCAAAAATCATATGAGCAAAGACCTATAACGCAGCGGTATGCTCGTGCTCGGATCCTAGCGGAATGAAGATTGCAAAAAGGGAGTTGGCAGAGGCTCAGGCTGAATATGACAGGTTCAAAGATCAAAAATTCAAGGCTAGGACTGCAATTAGCAGATAATAGCTGCAAGCTTTAAATTTGTAGCCATACAACTTGAGATGAGTAGTGAATTGTATATCGTTTTAACGGTGGGAAAGTTAGATACCCACGAAAAGCAATAAGATCGACGAAGAAAACTACAATAACGACATCGAAAACGAGAACCAGAAGCACAATAATCGACCTTATGATATAAAGGATGATGAACAGTCAGGAAAAGTAAATTGGTGGTTTAGCGAACTGGATTCACTTGGAATTAAGAATGACATCGGCATAGTAAGTAACGATCAAAGCAGTACTAATAGCAGCAATAAAATCAAACTAGCATCAAGTCAACAACTTGAAGATCTTACAGATGATGTAAAGCAGTCTTTTATCCGTGACTACAAGGCTTGCTATGATGAATGAATAACTAAATATAGTTCAACGTTGCAATGCAATGTACTCGTCACACTATTATAACTGTGAGATCAAATATTATACGCACAATCTATATAGTCATATAAAGAAAGTGCGAGTTTTCCCAAGCAGCGGCGGGGTTGATAACAACAACAACATCATTATCATCCAGCTGCCTCTTGATAGATAGACATGCATAAGCTCAAAGGCAGGCAATAAAAGGATAATCTGACGCGAACCTATTTCATTCTATTCTATTAAATACATAAATAATAACATGGACTTAGCTTAAACGCTATGACATTAGATGCAACTATGAGAGGGCTTCTAGAACAATACATAGACTCCATAGTAATTGCAATCCCTAACATTGTAAGGGTATTTTTTGATCCTTCAAATAAAGCGCTGCAAATTCAAAATGAAAATGATTTTGCATTTGGTGTAGCTTTAGGAAACATACAAAATGCATTTTTGACAACCTTTGTTTCTATTCAAGCAAGATACCCAGACGAAGAGGAAGTAGAACAAATTAACACTATCATTTCGAAGCGTATATCAGACATACGCGAATCAATCTCAAGTGCCAAATTGACCTGACAAAAGGATAAAGCTGATTCCGTAATTACATGCATACCAAAGTGCGTTAATAACAATGATTACAAAACCCCTTATGGCTCTGAGGGAAACCATAAGGAGGGTAGTTTACCGTCTGTCCCATACATATGCCGTTGGCAAAACGTGTGTCTATATGCAGGTTTGAATAATGCAAGAATCCAATGTCAGATATATAGATTGCTTAACTATGTTCTCCAACAAACAATAAATCCTTATCCTATTGTTTTCATTATAAAATACCACTAAATTATGAGTAATGAGAGTGTTATATATCATGTCAACACAAGTTATTTCCTAGAACAGGGTTCCTAAAGTATACCACTTATCTTTCCAACAGCAGCGAACGAGAGGAACCCCGCTGCATACAAGGTTGACAAAAAGATAAAGTTGACTTTGAGCTAATACCTTCATTGTGACAATGACAATAGTCTTCAAGGATCAACAAAAGCTGGTTTCATCGCAACAGCGCAAAAGCATACACAAAGAGCTATTTCATTGCAAGACAAGCCTTTCTAGAGAGTACAACCTCAAATATCTGGGTAAGATAGGAAATGTCTTCCATACTAAGGATATTGAAATGGCGATAGACAAAGGAAGGAAATACAACCCTGATAACTTCAATCCATATGCTTTTACCTCGCGGAGCATGGGCATAGATCCAGATGATTATATACAGATACTATATTTTGAAGAACACCACTACTATCGCTCGTGTATAGATTGATGTCCAAGTATCACATAGACTAGGTGTATATTGATTGTGCTAATCCAGCTTTAATCAAGTCTCTGAAAATACAGATAGGTGAAGATGCAGAAATATGGTAAAGTGATTGCTCGGTACAAAACAGAAGGATGGGTAGATAACGCGGATACTACCGAAGCAGCGCTTGCAAACATGCGAATTGTACCCGTCAACTTCAACAAAGAACACAAATCAATGTTAGGCCATTGCAAGATGATACTTGAAGATGAAGGCAGACGTATCGCTATCAATCCTGTATTTGACAAACTCTTACGTCGTTGAGAACTGCAGCAGATAAGGATGGAACACTTGATAAAAAAGCAACATCATACAACGATATATTTGATGAATTTAGATTGGCATTAAAGTTCTATCAATTTCAGGAGACGATTAACTAAAATTTTTTTTGTGTATGTATATAGAACTACCTGGTTGCACAATTTGGTAAAAACATGGTTATATACCAATATCATGATATATAATAATTAATCCAAATGCCTACGTTCCTAGACGTGCATCCTATGAAGGGGACAAGTGAAGAAAAATTAAAACAGCTACAAACATCTCCAAAAGACGAATTTGGAGTTACTTATATAAACATCCTATTTAATCCAGAAGCAGATAAGGTCTTTTGCATTATAGATGCTCCAAACGAAGGTTCCGTTCAGAAACACCATAGCAGGTTTGGAATAAAGTGTGAATGGATTATTGAAGTAAAGACGACTGCTTAGGTATGATTAATTATTTAATTGGTTGATATTAATTAATTAATTAATCTCGCATCGCCCATCTCTATTGTAGATGTGCGCACCAGATGTAGATTGAGTAGAAGGTACTAGACAATGAAAAGGTCTTCTGGACCTCGAGCATCATATGACGCAATCTCTGGATTATTAATGTTAGATAACCAAGTTAACCGATGCTCAATGGAGTTCTGTTACCGTGTGCTACGGTCGAGCAAGTGGGTCAACCATCAAGCCATCAATCAATCGGTCAATCATTCTGTAAACTGAATTTAGATAGTACTGTTAATTGTCACTCTATTCTTTTGTCTCTGAAGCTAGCTACTTAACAGACAATATCAAATAAATAACTTAGCTAGGACTTTATTTTAGAACTCATCTTCTCTAAAAAAATGAATCGCCTCCAAAGAAGCTATCTCCACCTCCTCTGTGATTGCTGTGTCCTTTCGAACTGCTATTATTCTTCTTATTACTACTACTGCTATGATTATTTGATTTGGAAGATTTGCTGCTATTATTATCATGACTATGGGATTTACTACTATTATTCTTAGTTGTCGAACTATTATGGTTAGTACCTTTATTATTGTCATTTGAATCACCCTTGCTACTGACATGATGTGTATCAATACCCTTCTTGGTTGTCAAACTGCTACCAACATTATCACCGCCATGATAACCAAGGTAGACCAAATTGCCAGAGGGCAATGATGGAGAAGTAGATGCAACAGTATGATTTAGTACTGCTGTATTATTGTCTGTCGTTAATTGTAGTTGTTGTGTCTGTGTCTGCAAAGGTTGCTGCTGTTGTTGTTCTAGTTGTTGCTGGTTTGCTTGCGGTGCTATAATTGGTATGGGTGATAATGGTTTGTTGATAGGATTACTAACTGGAGATACAGATGACGGCGGAACTGCATCATTAATATTGTTATTTTTATTATTTTTATTTATAGTTGCTATCTGCTGTTGTCGTTGTTTTGAAGGATCAGATATACTCGAAATTGATGTTGGTTTTTTTGTTGTTGTTGTAGTTGTTCTTGATAACGATGGTGTTGTTGTAGTTAGTGTTGCTGGTGATGAAGATTTTACTGTTTTTGGAATACCGCATATAGTCGATTCAGTAGTATTAACAACTTTCAGACCAGGATTGCTAGGATCACACATTTTTGCTTTGACTTCTGGTGATATTGTGCTGATAGACGGATTACCTGTTAACTGTTGCGCATAGACATGGACATTGCTCCAAATACCTATAGTTAATACACCTACTAAAATTAAGAATAAAGTAAAAATCGAGCCTGAGTAATTCATACTAAACTATGTATAATCATATTATTATATATCTAGTTTTTAATGCAGTTATATAGATATAAATACTAGAAAAAGAATCTTAATATGTTATTGGCTGTTCGTTTTCAGTGCTTCTCCATTACTTTTTCATTCGATCGAATTGATCATTTATAATCTATAAGATGAAATTAGATACAATTTAAAGAATTAATTTCTGAATTAAGTTCTGCTGAATATTAATTGAATATGAATTATCAGATGTAAAAGCTGTTCCATAAATATAGCTCTCACCTAACTTCAAATTCAATTCGAATTTACTTTCCTGTTGTAATGCCATGATTAAGCATGAAGACACATTATATATAAATAATGCCAACAATTGTTATCTAGTGCTAACTATGTCCTTTAGCACTAAACCATTCGTATAAAAATCAATATCCAGGTGATCATATTTGTTGATATTTTAGACACATGGTTGTGAGGAATTTTAGCTAAATTGACCTTAAACTATTTTTTTATGCATTCTGCCTATTGAAGTGCATTAGGCTGGAAGGAAAAGATGGAATGTGCATGCTGTCACAGTTATAAAGTTATTAATAAAAAAGGATATGAGGGGATTTAATCTAATGTTTATCTATAAAATAAGTTATCTTAGCCCCATTGCTAACTCTGGTCTAAGTTTCTTCTTTTGTATTTGTTGTCTTGCGAAAAGTGCGGTCACTAATGCTAATGCCCCACAAGTTATGCTTGTCACTCCTAATAGTGCTGTGCCATTAAATAGGCCTGCAATTGTTACACCCAGTGTACCTATGGCCAATCCCCATGGAATTGGTAGTATATAAACGAGTGCTAATATAATGTAATAGTGCTAACGCGCATTTATTGCTAAATTGAGTCAGCAAAATGCTTTATTTGAATTGGTAGTAATATGGTTATTGCTTATTTAGCTAGTGCCTAACTACATCTGATAATGTATAACTCTTTAATATTATACGATACAGAAAATCGCTGATATGACAAAAGTTGAATATCAAACACAAATCAATGCACCAGTACAACGAGTATATGAATATTATACAAATCCAAACAATATACAAGAAGCATGGCCACAAGATATAGTTAAAGAATCGGAAGATGTATCAGGTTCAAAAAATGAAGAAGGCTCAGAAATGAGAGTTAAAGGTCAATACATGGGAAAGGAAGAAGAAATGAGATTACAGGTAGTAGATAAAGAAGAGAATAGAAAGCTAGTTACAAAACAAATTCAAGGTCCTTTTAAGAAATGGGACAGTATACAGGAATTTCATGGAAATGGGACAAATGCGACCCAGATAAAGCATTCAATTGATTTTGAGCTACCAACAACTGGTAAAATTGCGAACTTGCTGTCAGGTAGCCAAGCAGATAACAAAATAAGAGAAGCACTCGAACAAGCAGCACAAACAGTAAAGCAAAAGCTAGAATCAGGTTCTAGATGAAAAAGGAAATAGGTGAGAATATTTTTATGTCAGCTAACAGACATGAAGTAGGTCACTTTGAAATACCTGCAGATAATGTAGATGGTTTGAGGAGCTTTTATTCATCACTATTTGGATGGGAGTTTGAAAAGGGCGAAACACAAGGCTACTACATGGTAAAAAATGCTGGAATTAGTGGTGCACTAGCTCAGAAGGAAAATCCACAACAAGTATCAACTCAGTTTGTCAAAGTAGAGTCAATTGAAGATTATATAAATAGAGCAAAACAACTGGGAGCTAGAGTCATAAAAGATAGACAAGAAATATCAGAAGGATACTATGCTGTATTAGAAGATCCACAGAGAATACAATTGGAATATGGGAGGACAAGCAATAGTAGACATGAGCTCTCTTTTTTTATTTGATAAAAAAATTTTATTCATCATGACATCTGACAGATTTCACATTATAACTACAATATAGATGATAACACAAACCATAGCTTGGGTGCATATCGTAAGTAGACCCAGTATGTTGATTAGTAATCTATCTTGCTATGAAAATAGGGTATCCTTGTATCAATAACAACATCCCTCGAAACACCATTTCTACTTTTAGATTAGTATCTTATTCTGAAAGCGGAATGATTCAAACCATTAAAGACAACCTGATTCATTTAAATCAAATTCTAAAGTACAACGTCAAAAATGATTTATTATTTTTTAGAATTAGTTCAGACCTAATTCCTTTTGCATCACATCCAATTTGCAAATTTGCTTGGCACAAGTTCTTTCAATATGAACTAGAACAAATTGGAGATTATATTAAAGAATATAATATTCGCATATCTATGCATCCTGACCAATTCGTTGTTCTCAATTCACCTAACGAAAAGACAGTACAAAATAGCATTCATGAATTAAAATACCATTGCGATCTTCTCGATGCGATGTGTCTAGACGATACAGCAAAAGTGCAAATCCATATAGGAGGAGTATACGGAAATAAATCAAAAGCAATAGATAGATTTATCAAAAAATACAATAACAACACACAGCTAATTGATCATTCTATTAAAAGGAGGCTTGTTATAGAAAACGATGACCATCTCTATAGTCTAAAATATTGCATTTGCATTAATAAGCAAACAGGTATACCTGTTGTTTTTGACAGATTTCATCACGAGTGTTTTGGTAGTAACAACAACAATAAGGATACAGGCGAGTTAAGGTCAGAGGACAGCACATTACAGATATCACTGCAGACGCCAATCTGTCACTATTGTTCCTATTGCGCCATCGCTTCTGAGTAAACCCCAATTGAATGGATCTCTGAAACCCATATATCCACAATGATTATCTGTTTGTACGACGACACCTAAAGGTGAAACAAACCATGGGACCATATAATCTAGGCAATCAGGCTGAGCAGTTCCATTTGCATCTTGATATTGCATTTTAGTTGATGATACGTCTTGATCTGTATAGTTTGTAGGCCATATTGATGAGTCCGCTCCCGTTAATCCAAGTGCATCCTGTGGCTCAGAAGTTGTATAGTCTACCATTAACATTACATCTCTAGGATCGTATAAATTGTAGAACTTGTCTGTTGTATGCTCAATAGCTTGTCCGAAGGCCCCGTTTACATCAGGGGAATCCCTGTCAATAGCTGCTCCTAGCAAATTCACCGATGCTATTTTAAAGCCACGATTATTCCAGGTCTGATTTTTGTCTAAGCTAATCAAAGTACTTCTAACAACAGCTGCACCAAGAGAATGAGCAACCAGTCTTATTTTGGATTGAGTGTTGGCACATTTATTCATAAAATCAAAAATAAAGTGTGCTAGCTTTGGTCCATTTCCATCAGCAATATTTTTAGCGATCTGCCATCCGGTTTCCCCGATATCTGTATTTGAATCCCAAGTGAAACCTGCAACAGCTATATTATATTTGTCTACAATCAATGACATCTTTAATCTGTCAAGTTGTTCATTTGCTTCCTTTTCATTAGTCCATACACCATGAATATAAACGGCTAATTGCGGCGGACATTTTGACCCACCATCTAAGCCAGGAACATTCGCGTGTGTATAATTTGTTTTTGTATACTGTGGTTTCAGGCTTCCTGTATCTAGATTAAATTGTCCACGTGAAGATACAATAGACAATGTGGTTGTCGCTGTTATAGGTTGTGCTAGGGCAGAATGGATTACATTTGCGGCCGGTGCTAGCGAAATTACAATTAATATCGATATTGATATCATCATCTTTTTCTTTAACTGGATTGTCTGCAGAATTTCAGGCATGTTGCTATCGCTCAATGAACACAAGTTCTAGTATGTCTGTCTTTAGTGTTACATTATTGTTATACTGTTCAATTATATCACTTAGTCGTAACTCGTATTTTTCATCCACTAGCACATGGTCGTTTTCATCTTTGTCATTTTGGATCAACCAATCACGTAAGTCTCCAACGAATTCCTTGTCTACAGCTTTAAGGTAGTCAATAGACCTTCTAAACATCTTGGGAAATATCAATACTCCATTAGGCGGTATTATAGAAGAATAGTCTTCAAGTTTGAACATTGAAGTAGAATCTCTTTCCCAAACCCCTTTCTTGTTACCATCTTTAACAGTCCTTGCTATCTCACGTACATGTTGCCTGTGAAGCAATGGAGTAGACGTGTAAAGTAAAGGATATACTATTCCTTCTTTTAAGAGGCTCATATTAACTGAGTTATCTAATGTTTTTAGATCAACCCTCACATCTTGTCCTTTCTTCTTCAGATCTTCTGCGGCTTTCTTGACATACAGATATGATATAGGCCGTCCATGTGGGTCAAAAGCTCTTGTAAGAATAGTTGCTTCCATACTCTCTGGAGAGCAAGATGTTACAGTTTTGTCATCTGTTTTATATTTGATGTTGGAAAATCCAAGCAATTTAACAAGGAAGGTATCTCTAGCCTCATTTCCCAGTGGTTGTGCATGTACTCCATAATGAGTTTCAGGAGCATCTATAGCGTCGAGTCGAAGTTGTAATGGCTTATCTTGTTTGTCTGGTGGGATTCTATGATAGCGGTATAAATCTTCAAAATCGCTTGGGTCGTCTGCCATAAAACGAATAGAGTCCCCATCTGGCTGATATCCAATTAACAATAGCTTGCCAGGTATGCTTTTGTAGTATAGATCGTATGAGGATGATGTACCTTCATGTACATGTATGGTTCTGCTCATAAGTAGTACGGGTCATAAGAGGATGTTAAGCATTAATAAAATGCAAATACGGTTTGTATCTTATGCTGCTTATTGTTCATACACTCATTGTATGAATTGCAGATAGATTATAATCCTATATTTGCTTGATACTTTTCGTTACTATAATGCTTGCGATAGAATAAAGGTAGCCTACAGAACAAATACAGATAGAATAGTACAGCAAAAGACGTACTCGTTACATATATGCCAGGCGCCATCTAAGCTAAAGCTTAATTCTTCACTAGATCTACTTCCGGTCGAAAGCAGATGATTTCATTTTCAGATAAGGTGCAATTTCAAGTTCACAGTTCTATGTCGGGGAAGGAGAGGGAGAACAATTGCAAGTCCAGCATTTCTCACAAACCGAATAGCAGTCATGATAACTTCGGTTAGCTAAACATGTATTGCATTCCTTGCATAGTCTGTCAATTAAGAATAGCAAGTATTTAGCTGATATTGCTAAATTTGCTAATACCACAAAACACCCATTAAGCATAAACTTATAGTATTACCATACTTTTTTGGTATAAACATTAGTTATTAATCCGGTACAGTGTATTGAAGTAAAGACACTACTGCTTAGGCATGATAAATTGATTAATTGAATGATATTAATTAATCTCGTACCGCCCATCTCATCTCTAATGCATGGGCAGTGAGGGGGATTTAGAGGGAGTAGTATTGTATTTGACGGTACGAGATCTATAATTTTGTAGAAATATGATTAATATTAATATTAATATTAATTATCGCAAGTGTCTCGTACCGCCCATCTCTATCGTAGATGTGCGCATCAGATTTAGGGTAGAGTAGACGGTACGAGACAATGATAAGGTATTCTGGACCTTCGCAGCATCATATATAGAAATTTTCCGGATTATTAATGTTAGATAACCATGTTAACTAATACTTAAGAGACTTTTGTTAGGATATGCCGTAACGTGTATTGCGTGTTTGCTTAAGTTCTATAGGTTTCACAGAAAAGGAGCTCAAGTATTTTCAATGTGTCAGGGATTATGGCTGAAGCAATAACTAAAAAATTAAAGAAAATAAATTATTGGGTTGCAGCTGCAGCAATAGTGATAGTCATATCCAGTGCAGTCTATTCATTTGCTCAAGGTAAAAACCACGTATCTGGTTTTGGAGAGACTGCTAACATAAATGATGACTTTTTCTTACAAGGCATTAAGAATGTGACTAAATCTGTACCTAAAAATGAAACTTTAGTAGTTACAGGTGATACTGCTGTAATACAATATTTTACCGGTCATCCTGTGAAGCTTCCTTGGAAGGGGAAGGTAAAGTCTGAGAAAACGCTTGTAACATGGATGGCAAACCTTGGCTACAAGTATTTGTTAGTTGTTTATACCCATGGAAAAGGAAGTAGTACTGCTGAATTACAACCCATATTCTCAAACAAAGGATTAAGGGCGTTAACTGCAGATTTTCATAAAATAGACGAAGTTAGAACGGAATCTGCTAAACTTCTTCTGTATAAAATGGTATGATTGAAGGCTAGGTGGTTAACCAATATTTGAGATAACAGCAATAAATACTTCTTCAATTATTTCTTCTTGCGTAGTTTTGTTAGAATATCTAATATTTTGGCTAACTGCTCATGCCTAAGAGCAGCTCTTTTGATATCTTCCACATTTACATTTAATTTCTGCAATTCCAAATAAATTTTCTTGTCTTCAATTGTATCTATTAACACATCTTGTCCAAATGGCTTTTGAAGTAGTTCTACTACTTGGTTTAGCTGTTGTATAGAATCTATCAAAGTTTCTTTTACATAAGCAGAAGCAAATATTATTCTCTGATGCGGATTTATTGCAAGTATTTCTTTTGCAACTTGCATACC
>DATFDI010000025.1:0-8035 GCA_035252175.1 Nitrososphaeraceae archaeon | reverse complement strand
AATCATCTTAAACCAGATATAGTATAGTCACGTCATACAAACGATAGTTATGAACCACACAACTCTAGGAACTATAGTGGCTATCTCAGTGATAGCTGCATTGACAGTAGGAGTAGCTATTGTTAGCACTCCAAAGGCTTTTGCTGCTGCATCAGAGACACAGGCTCCTATAACTACTAGCATCCAGGGCGCACAGGTCAGCGATCAAAATGGCAATCCAATAATAAGTACTACCGTACCAAACCTGTCTGAAATACTACCTAACATACAAGGATTGCTAGGACAAGTACAGCCCTCGGCGAAATAAACTCACCATAAGCCAAAAAAATTATTGGTAGTTGTTTGAGTACAAACTACCGTAACCTTTTTTATTTTTATTTTTATTTTTATCGTTTTGTCGTTTTTTGAAATTAAATATTCTGACAAAGTGATTCTGATAATCCATAGGCACGTCTACCTTGTTCTTAAATTATGTATCAGATAGAATGGTGCTTAGAGAAGGATCTGACTGGATCTTACATTCATGACGTAATTTAGTTAGTTAACCTTTTGATTAACATCAAAATCACGACGAATTGCATCACTACCATGGCCACCTTATGTATGAAGAAATCTGCTCTGCAATAAATCTCTTTTTTAGATGGTATACAGAGCGGCGGAAGACAAAAAATGCCTATTTTTAAAATAAGTTAGAAAATACGCCGACGTTGGAAAGATTCTTTGCGCCTTTTAGTTCGGCTTCATATTCATTGCTATCAAAAACATTTTGCTGTGTATAGAGACTCTTGAATTTTCTACCATCATCGGCGAATATTCCAACAAGTACTCCACTATCGAGTTTTTCAGCGGTCTTTAGCATTGACGCCATGACAGAACCAGATGAAGGACCTACAAACAAATTCTCATTTGCTGCTAGTTTTTTCACCATGTCGAAGGACTCGTCGTTAGTTGCAGTCATCCATTCATCAACAACACTTTCACGGCGCTTAAACAACTCTGGCATCGAAGATTCTTCAAAATTTCTTAACCCTTGTAGTAGATGATTCTTTTGTGCCTGTATTGCAACTACCTTGATATCCTTATTCTTTTCTTTGAGATATGTCCCTGTCCCAGTAATGGTTCCGCCAGTACCGCATCCTGTAAGAAAGTGTGTTATCTTTCCATTAGTTTGATCCCAGATTTCTGGGCCTGTACTATCGTAGTGCGCAAAAAAGTTGGCATCATTTTCATATTGATTCGGCATGTAATATATATCAGGCCGTGGTTTTGAAATGGCTTTGGCAAGTGCAATGCTTTGATCTGTTCCCGCGCCTACACGTGGACATAGATCATCTGAAGTTTCATGCAAAGTGGCTCCTAAATGCCGCATAATGGTTTTGGTTTCTTCACTCACTCGTTCGGGAATAACAATTTCAACTTTGTATCCTAACGCAGCAGCTATACCGGTTAGCGCAATACCAGTATTTCCAGAAGTAGGTTCAATGATAATGCTCTTGTCTTTTTTTAGAAGACCTTTTCTTTCGGCATCCTTGATCATCCATAAAGCTGCCCTATCCTTTACTGAACCAAATGGATTGAACCATTCTAATTTTGCATATAGTTTAACGTTTCTTTGAGAAAATGAGGATAATTCAATTAGGGGCGTGCCGCCTATACGATCGATAATATCATGCCTTAGTATCGGTGGTGATGGTGATTCTGCTTTTGTTGCCATATTGTTACTTGGCCTTCTTTATTAAAAATTCAAGATCCTTGTCAGTTTTATTAAGTGATACAAGTTCGTGTCCAGTTCTTTTTACCCATCTTGATATATCTTCTTCGGACTCGGGATCATCTGACAATACTTTGAGCATATCTCCTGCTACTAATCGTTCCATTTCAATTTTGGTACGAAATACAGGTTCAGGGCAAAAAAGACCTCTAACATCAATGGTTTTACTTGGTGATTCACTGCTAGTATTAGTTGTACTCATATTAAATAACACAATAAAATTGTTGCAGCGTAATATTAAATGTTTAGGAGCTATTACTCACTCGTATTTATATGCATTAATTCGATTCATTTGAAGAATTATACACATATTTGTGTATCATTTAGAGTATCATAATTTAAACAACTAGTCAAAAACATGAAAAATATAGCTATATACTTCATAGCTATCTATCCATATTCAATCAAATACATAGCTAGGCTGCTGCCTAAACAGATCCTTTTCCTTGTCCCTGATTAACTGTGAAATGGAAGCTCCTTTTTGTGCTCTTTGATAGTTATATCCTCTTATTATGACGATTGGAACACCATCAGTTTTGCCCATCCCAAGTTCTGCTGCAGATGCGATTTCATCAGCAACTGCTATTTGTGTAACCCTTAACTGTCTCCCATACATATCTCCTTTTCCGATATAGTTCTTTATTGGTTCTATTCCAGCGATTCCTATTGCGACATTGACTTGGCCTTCTCTAAATGGCCTTCCAAAGGTATCACTTATTATGATCGCTACATTCTTTCCCGTTTTCCTTTTCAAGGACACCCTGATTTTCTTCGCTGATGTATCAGAATCAGCTGGCAGTAATACTGCACAATTAGAACCATCTTCAATATTGCTCTGATCAATACCTGCATTAGCGCAAATCAAACCTTGTCTTGTTTCTACTATTATAATGCCTCTTGACATCCTCAAAATATCATTTGATTCATTTAAAATTAGCTCTACTACTCTGGGGTCCTTATCATGCTCTTTTGCTATTGCCAATGATCTGGCTGATGGTCTGATTGTCTCTAGTTTTATTATCTGGTTTTCAGATTTTGAGACTATCTTATGGGCAATAACTAAAATGTCATTATTACAAAGAATCTGTCTGTTTTTTTTTAGCGATTCTAAAATTAACATATCAAGTTTATCGTTAGGTTTTATATCCTTATCGAGTTTGACTGGAATTATTTCAATCTTGTTCTTTGTATTTTTCTTTTCAGTTCTCTTTTCAATTTCAATATTATTGCTTTTATGGTTATTCTTATTTATGCCCAATGGTAGCAGCAGCTGATGGTATATTCATATGACATAATAAACAATAGGATTGCAAGGAACCTCTTATCCTTATCCTTACAGATATCACTGTATGAAGAGTGTGCTAAGGTTAAGGGGTATTTGTAAGTACGGCTTTCCCGTATTTCTTTTCAAGCAAGTTTAGTAGTAATGTAAGATCACGGATTTCTATAACGTCATCGGCTTTTTCTTTTACTATATCTACAGGACAAAATCCAACAGTAAATCCTGCTAGGTTGAACAGTTTTAGGTCATTTGCACCGTCTACAACCACTACTGTGTCTTCCTTTCGTATCCCCCATTCGATTATAGTTGGTCTGATTGCGGCTGCCTTATCGGAAGTCACAGTAATCTTTACACCGTCAAGCTTCCCTTCTTTAAAAATCAGCTCGTTTGAAAAGATTTTATCAATGTACAGCTCATGCTTCAGTCGGTCAGTAATTATGGTAAATCCGCCAGAAACGGCAATGATTTTCCATCCTGCCTTCTTCAACGCATAGCAAAGCTCCTTAGCTCCTGGCATGATTTCTAAATTGGTGCCAATTCTCTCTGCATCTTTAAAGCTAATTCCTCGGAGAGCATGTACTCGTTTTCTAAGACCATCCTCCCAGTTGATCTCCCCTCTGATACCCTGTTTTGTAATGTCCCATATCTCTTTTTCCTTCTCAGGACCCATCAGTTGGGCTAGAACTGGAAGATATTCTGCATTCAGAAGGACGCCCTCCACATCAAAGACAATTAGCATGGTTGTGTGCTTGTGCAAATGCACCCTCTTTACAATATATTAACTTTATTAGATCAATAAATAGAAAATTATTGTTGTAAGCCATTAGTAAACTAGAATATTCGTATACGGAGTTTTTTTATGTATAGCGGCTTCAAGCAGTCAAACTCCACTTAGTAGGCATGAGAACTTGTAAGCTACGTTCAACAGTATGATATAAAGAGATGAATGATATTGTCATACCCCAATTTGTCTTGCTAATTTGATCAGATCTTGACCTTTTTTTGTAAGCTTGTTGTACATTCTGTTTTTCACAATTCTTCTTTTGACCAAGCCTTTTTCCTCTGCTTCGAGCAAAAGCTTATGACCATAACCGTAGGCTCCTACCTTCTTTAATAACTCTCTAGTATGGTATTCATGATTACCTATTGTTTTAAGAACCCTTAGGAGAGCTTTTTCCTCAACAATCAGCCTCAGCAATTGCACCTGTTTCACAGTGATTCAACCCAGCCCATGCAAGAAGTTACCAATCTATTGCTAAAGTAAGACACACATTTGATTTGTTTTGAGTCTTTCATAATGCCTAAGATACGTTCCTGTACAAGGTATATTAGCATTAAGTAGATAACTGCTATAGATATCAATTAACGTATAACTAAGAAGATTATTAGGAATGTTCTTCCATTCCGTTAAAGTCTTCTTTTAGTTGCCTCTTCTCAGAACATGAATGACAGAAGCATCTGATACGTGAACTATTAGGTCAAAGGCATACCACATTGTATGTCATAATGAAAAATTTTACAATAGCATATAGCGGATACAGAGCTTAGTTTTCTCCCTTCGCAGGGAAATAAAGAAATAAAATATCGCTACGAGTAAACAGACATGTAATCCACCATCGCTATGGTTGATGGGTGGGCATTCAGCATTAGGGCTAACCTTAACCGCCCACAAAAATGCTTCTGCGCTTAGGGACCGACGGGGGGTGCAAAATGACACTTCTCGCGATTTGGACGCATCCATATTCCTAATTTTAGTCTCGAGCAAGAGCATGGCACCACCTATACATGACCATCTACGTCTCTATCACCAGAAACTCAATTATGCATACAAGCCAGTCCAATCAAGCGTCCATTTTTTGCCATCAGAAACAGAAGGTATAAAGTCTCCTAGGTATAAGCATTTGAGAATAATATATGATTATATTGTAATGATTGTAATAAGAATATTTTCTTTAACAATGTTTTTATTCTTCTTATACATTACAGTATGGTGGTGTAGGTTCCGCAAGGTAGGAATAGGAAAGAGGTAGTTGTGTGGTTCATAGCTTACTTTTTAATCCATTCCTTACAGCAGACCTACACCTTTTAGATTAAAAACATTTTGTAAAGTATGATTATTCGATAATTACTACTTATTGGTAACATATAAAATTAGGGAAATGTAATAGTATCATTCAATATTAAGAAAAAATGGTAATAATCATCAACATTTACTCCCAAACATTTTGGCATAAATCATATGCTATTGCTATGCATATTCATGAGCGTTTAGTATTATAGCCCATGAACTTCCATCCAACAACTTAATAGCTTGAGAATAATATTCTACTAATGAGCAACCAACAAAGTATGTTAGAGTTAACAAATTGATAATTACAAGCTTCTTGCTATCCTATGTTATGCTCTAAATGGTTACAGCAAATAATGACACGCGATTGATCAGAATTCCTGTATGATCCTTTTAAAGAATGCCCATCAAATGGCTATCTTATTGCACTGGAGTCAAAAAAACTACCGCAATTTTTTAATTGTATTTATTTATGACTTATTTTTTCGTATTCCATATTAACCTCAACACCATGTGTGGAGTGTGAATAGATCAAGTATTTCAATAGCTATTATTTTCCTTGGCATTACGCTCTTGTTATCCATGTCTCTGATCTTACAGTCGCAGTTAGCAGAGGCACGTAAACAAAATAAAAATAGTGATGGCGAAGCTAAACAAACTGATATTCAGAATGATGCATCTCCACAAAATCAGCAGGTAAACCAAAAAATGAAGTGTGCTTCTGACGCGGTATGTTTAGCAAAGGCCATAAATATTCTATGTATGAAAAACTCGCTTTGCTATATTGGATATAATGCTCCATTCCTAATGTCAACTCCGCATTGATGTAGCAGAGTAATCGAGCAACAGTGGAGCAAGAACAATCGATTAGTACTAAATATCTACTATTGTAGTCTTATCGTGGGCCCCTGTAATCAAAATTTGATTTTATTTTTTAGTTAATTTATTTTTTCTAAAAATCGATAAGTTTCATTGCCATCTTCTTAAAAAATATGTGTTAGATATTCCTTAGCGCATCATTGGCTTTAAGCAAAAACGACAGTGCTTGCTCTTATGTTGACTCATGCTCCGCACTCCTTTATTGTAGAATTGCAATGTGTATTTGCATGCATATATCAGATGTTTGCCTTGTAAATGGAATTATGATATACATAGCAGTAGCCATCCGATTTGATGGCAAATTTTTTTTTGCAAGAATTATTCTACTACACACGGTCGACTTGGACTAGCACATATCAGATTTGTAGCGATATTTGTAGCCATACTATCTTTTCCCCCTTGGATCAAGTCCTGGTTATTTTTTTGCAAAGGTATAGTATCATTACTTTTTGCAAATGCTGAAAATGTTAGGATTATAGTTGTTCTTGTCATTGCAGAAGCAGCTATTATGAAATTTGTCAAGATAATAGCAATTAGAACTATTCCAAGAGTTGTGTGGTTCATTGCTTTGCTTTCTTCACACGGCCACTACATATATGAATTAAGATAATTAGTACTAGTAAATGTTAATCTTTCATCCCATGTTCAATTCTTATTATTATCTTTCAACCACCAAGAAAGATAGGAATGGTTATTGTTAAGCCGTGTTTATATTTAGTCTGTATGGGTTGATGGTCTTCTAATCTATCTAGTTAGCTATTTTTTAACGCTTAACCAGCACCAGTGCTTCCAACATTGCAAGTCTGTGTCTGAATGTTTGTCGCAACGTTAGACGCAGCGTTTCCTATTGCACCTGGGCTAAATGCAATATGCTGACTGTTATCCGCATGTGTGAGGCATTTGTTCCTTGTGTCTCCCACCTTCACTTTCGGTGAATGTTTGCTCTTTGCATATGCCAAATGGTCTGAGGTACTACCAAGAGCTAGCGTTGTTGCTGCTACTACTATACTTGCAGCTACTGCTACTATTACTAAAGTATTCTTTGTGTGGTTCATATCTTATTACACTAGTTGATATCTATCAAATTATAACATTGCAACATATATGAATTAAGATAGTTAATACTAGTAGATCTCCATACGTTTAACATTACAATGATGCGTTTACAAAACGGCTTAATGAATAATCTGAAATAAAAAAATAGAAAAAGAAAGCGAGTTCTTTGTGTTGCGCTATTCTATTTACTTGTATTTTTGTTCGTGTTTGCGTTATAAGTTTAACCAGCACCAGTGCTTCCAACGTTACATAACTGTGCCTGAACGTTTATTGGAAGGTTTGCAAACGCATTTGCTATTGAGCCTGGACCATTTGCAGCATGTTGACTGTTGTCTGCTGCTGTGACACATTTATTCTTCGTATCGCCTACTTTTACTTTACTTCCAAATCCTTTGCCGCCTGCGAATGCAGGTGTTGTTGCTGCGAAAGTACCTACTACTAAAGCTGCTGCTACTAAGACAGCAACTATTCCAAGAGTTGTGTGGTTCATATTATACTCTAATATCACAGTAACACTGCGACATATATGAATTAAGATGATTGTTACTAGTAGATAGTATTATTCAAATGATTTTAGTTCTAGTCGCAATTTATGATAACCAAAGTTAAAACTAAAAAATTCATCTAGCTCAAGAAGCAAAATCTAAAAGCCTAAACCTAAAACCAAAAGACGAAAATAAAAAAAGAAGGTGAGTAGATCGTGTTATATTCGATGGTCGAATTTAGTGTTTGCTGTGTGTTTAACCAGCACCAGTGCTTCCAGCGTTGCATAACTGTATCTGGACGTTAAGCGGAAGGTTTGCAAACGCATCTGCAATTGAGCCTGGACCATTTGCAGCATGTTGACTGTTGTCTGCTGCTGAAACACATTTATTCTTCGTGTCGCCTACTTTTACTTTACTTTTCGCGAATGCAGGTGTTGTTGCTGCGAAAGTACCTACTACTAAAGCTGCTGCTACTAAGACAGCAACTATTCCAA
>DATFDI010000024.1:0-4540 GCA_035252175.1 Nitrososphaeraceae archaeon | reverse complement strand
ATCTATCAAAGTTTCTTTTACATAAGCAGAAGCAAATATTATTCTCTGATGCGGATTTATTGCAAGTATTTCTTTTGCAACTTGCATACCGTTGATTTTTGGCATTTTATAATCTAAGATTACAGCATCAAATGGCTGAATACGAGCTGACGGATTTGTATTCAAGGTTACGTTTTGTAACTCTCTGTGATATACTTGCAGGCACTCATCTCCATCATTTGTAATGGTAACTCGATGTCCTCTTTCCTCTAATGCCACCTTATATAGTGTAGATATGTCTTTTTCATCTTCAGCTACCAATACATTCATATCTGATTGGCTACTGTTCTCCCAGATTGCCAGTGGTAACCTAATATATAGGCAGATCGTCTACAATTATTGCATATAAAATATTATTAAATGATGTTATTCAAAAAAAATTTCTCTTTTATTATATTGGTGAGGTCTCTTATGCGTTAGTCTACTGGGGTTTATCTGCTTACAAACGAAATTTTCCCACATGTGACATAATAATAGAATAAAATCAATGTCAAAATTCTTGGCAGTAGGATTAATCATTGTTGCAATAACGGACTACCGTCACCTTGAATGCTGCGCCCAAACCCGTTTATGCACAGAATTCGACATCTTCTTCCGTCTCATCTTCTAGCCCTGTTATATCAAAAGGTGGTGTAAAAGGTGCTATCACAAGTATACAAAATGATGTAACAGGCAAAAAAAGCTATTTAAATTAAAATAGGAGATTCACCACATCAAAAAACACTGCACAATGGCTGATAATGAAAAACCAAGCGAAAAAGATGTGGAATTGGCTGCTTGGCGTAAGAAGATAGAAATAATAGGCATCGATATCAAAAACCTAGAAAGAGAGAATGATACAGGTCGACTCAAATTAAGAGCAACGCTAATGAATCAGCATTTTATAAATGAATTAGATAAAATTGGTCTGCAGCTCATAAAGATAACTGCAGGAAGAATCTTTACTCATGGACTTGAAGTACTCTTAGAGCCAAAATCTCAGTCTACTCGAATGTTAACATAATGGCAACATACTAGCACAAGCATCAGCAATAAGTATTATATTTAATAATAAATAAGAGCAGCTTTTAATTCTGTAATTTAATAAGCAGAATAATTTACATTACTTTTGATCATCGAATATTAGCAGCTTTTTGATAAATGTCACACGTTAAATTAGGCAGTAGTTTTTACTTCCGTGATCCATTCACACTCAAAGCCGTACTTAGTATGATGATCCTTTATTGCTTGTTTATTTGGTGCTTCGAGAAGACAGTAAAATCTGTCTGCCTCATAGTTATACATTAAGTTTATAGTTTTAACTTGAAATTCATCTACTGGCGCATTTTGGAATCTCCTTATCGATTCTTCATCCACTCCTTTTAGGGGATGAACATCAAGGAACTTCGGCATGTATTTTTAGTTTATAATATTTTTATATAAAATTGTTGTCCTACCTAGCCAAATGTTAAACTCCTTGCCTACGAAAACGGAAACATTTGGTTCAAAGAAAATTTTGGTTGATAATTACATTTGTGCTTTTGCTCTCATAACTAATCCTGATCTTCATTGTAATCACTCTTGATTATTTACCACCTTCTAGGATATTACTGGAATGAACATGATTTTATGCTAACTCGCGCGCGTGGCATAATAAGAATATTGTGTGCTATACACATGTGCTCAAGATAGATCACATTTATAGCAATGTTCTTTCGTTTAGGCAATAATAATAATTCTGAATTTACAGTATATTAACAAGTGAGCCTGGTCTTTTAGACTAATATGCATCTACCTGCTCGTTTAATTGACTTCCTCAATTTTAATTTACATTCTACCATGTTATCCTCAGGCATCATAATATAGCATAAACTGCATTGCCTTTGATTTATCACTTCCGATTTGGACAATCTCTTGCTGTTTGAGCATGTCATAAGTTTCTATTAATTCACTATCAAAACATACATCAAGATAGTTCAAGTCGCTTTTTAGGACTTCTAGGGACTCATTTAGACTGCATGGGAGAGACTTTATGCCTAAACTTCTTCTTTTTGAATCAGACATTTTGTAAATATTGTCATTTACTGGAGCGCCAGGATCTCTTTTCTTTTTAATTCCGTCAAGCCCTGCAGCCACTATTGCTGGAAATGCCAAGTAAGGATTCGCAGATGGATCGGGAGCTCTGAATTCTATCCGTTTTGATTTAAAGTTATTCTTTTGATCCACTGGCACACGTATGACTGCAGACCTGTTTCCTCTAGCCCACGCAATGTATACTGGTGCTTCAAAGCCTGGAATTATTCTGTTATACGAGTTTACTGTCGGTGTTACCATTGCTGCTAAAGACGATGCATGATCTAGTATTCCACCAATAAAGTATCTTGCGATCTGGCTGAGCTCTGCATAACTATCATTCTCATCGTAAAAAATATTATTGTCATTCTTCATCATGCTATTTGATGTATTACTCCATAAACTAACGCTTGTATGCATACCTGAGCCATTATCGCCCATTTCATGATCAATAGCACTGTTATAACTTATAGTCCTATTATTTTTATCATCATAAATTGGCTTTGGCATGAAATTCGCGATTTTATTGTATTGCTTTGCCACATTTCTGACCACATCTTTATACATCTGAACATTGTCTGCGGTTTTTGTCAGAGTATCGTGCATAAAATTAATTTCAATTTGTCCACTGCTTGCGACTTCATGGTTTAAATTTGTAACATTAATACAATAATATTTTTTCAGTATTTGCGCAACTTCAAACCTAAATTCTCTTAAAGAGTCTTGGAAGGGTGGTGCATTGTATCCTCCTTTTTTGCGTATAGGATATTTGCCTGTTCCATATTGTTCTGCTGATATAATTTTAGGTTCATGACTATAAGCTTCATTAAGCTCACTGTAGCTGCCAACCTTATCACCACTATCAAATAATATGTCATCAAAAATAAAGCACTCAACTTCAGACCCGATTTGACAAGATAATCCATTTTCTCCTAGATACCCTTCCATGCGTTGAGAAACGTACCTGGGATCTTTGGATAATCTACCCTGTCCAAAACCTCTATACACGTCGGAAATTACTGTTGCGATATCATGACTAGGCAAAGTTGTAGATGGTAGTGGTATCATTCTTGCCGTTGAGATATCTGGAAGTATTATCAGATCGGATTCACTAATGTCCACAAAACCGCTAACAGATGACCCATCAAGTCCAATCCCTTCTTTAAACAAATTTTCTATACAGTCATTATTGTCTTTTAAAATATAGTTAGCTAGAAACTTGCCTTTTACATCAGTATATCTCACCTGAAGGAATTCAATGTCCTCCCATCTCACACTATTAAATCCTTGAGTTAATCGTGATGTATACGAGTCAGGTTTTTCCGACAGCATTAAATGGGCTATGAAAACTATATGATATTATATTTAATGGCACTTTCATTATATTGATTACATAGGTAAATAGTTCTGACAAGATTATCATATAATTGATCCAATTTGGTTGGATCACGTATAGCATTTGTTCAATCAACCAATCATATATACATTATATCCTGGCGTATTTCAGACAAAAAATACAGTATTGAGCAGCCCAATTCTTGGGAACATAGTAATATCCGCAGCTAGGGCATTCTCTGAATAAATGTCTTCGCGACAATCCTTTCTCTGTTCGTTTTTGGACATGATAGATCATATTCAACCCACTGCAGGATCTTCCCTTAATTCATTTCACACCAGAGAATATTGCTTCACATTCACAATGGCCGTCAATTCGAATGAATCGTCCACATTTTGAGCAGATAGTAAAAGGCTGCCGCAGTGACGTGGATGACTCCCTTTCCGACTTTCTCCAATAGATTAGAGTACTCATGCCTATTAATGGACATAGTGATTTATAATATTTTCATATAAAATGAAGTGAATATACATTTTACTTATGTATATGTCGATTTGAGATTCTTTATGTGTAGAATGTACTTCAAGTTTTGCATTTTTTATATGATTCCACTATCATGTATATTATGACATAACAGCTCTTTCGGGTATTGACAGCCTATCGCCCACAGTAATATGGCCATAGTAAAGAATTTCAACCGAGGAAATTGCTTATCTGCTACTGATATGAGCAAGAACGTGCTATCCATACGTTCAGAAAATAACAAAAATAAACTGAAAAAACAAAAAGATCAAGGACTAAAGCTGTGTACTATTACTTCTTATTCTTATCAATTTTCTTTAGAGTTTCTAAAAGTTCTCTTAACTGGTCGTGTCTAAAATTAGCAACTTTGATGTCTTCTATCTTTACATTTAATTTCTGCAATTCAGTATAAATTTCCTTATCTTCTATTGTATCTATTAGCTCATTTTCTCCAAATGGCTTTTGAAGTAGTTCTACTACTTGGTTTAGCTGTTGTATAGAATCTATCAAAGTTTCTTTTACATAAGCAGAAGCAAATATTATTCTCTGATGCGGATTTATTGCAAGTATTTCTTTTGCAACTTGCATACC
>DATFDI010000023.1:0-33803 GCA_035252175.1 Nitrososphaeraceae archaeon | reverse complement strand
ATGAAAACTGATGAGGAAAAGGTCAGAATTTTAATTTACGAAGTCTCAAAAGAGAATTGGGGAAATGCTGGAATATTAGGATTGGATATGAAATAGTGGCTTATGCTAATACCAGGTTATAGAATATATCAAAGTTAGTTAACTTGAGCCATAACCTGATTTTAAAGATAGGCAATAATAAAGTTCTTAGACTTGTTAAAGGAGACATAACAGAAAGAAATGTAGATGCAATAGTAAATGCTGCAAATTCTTATCTGAAACATGGCGGATGTGTTGCAGCTGCCATTGTAAGAAAGGGTGGGACAATCGTTCAGGAAGAAAGCGACAAGATAATTGCAAAGACTGGTATTGTTTCAGTCGGTTCCGCGGTAAGTATTACTGCAGGAAATTTACCATGTAAAGCAGTTATCCATACTGTAGGACCTAAGATGGGTGAAGGAAATGAAGATTACAAACTAAGAGAAGCAGTTAGAAGTAGCCTTTTACTAGCCTCAGAGAAAGGCTTTAGGAGTATTTCAATGCCAGCAATAAGCTCTGGAATATTTGGCTTTCCGAAAGGTAGATGTGCAAAGATACTTGTTGGAGAGTCCAAGACTTTTCTTCAGGCTAATAATAGTAACGATGATTGTGGTAACAACAAGAAAGATACCACTCCGATATTAGATATTATAGAATTTTGTATATGCGATGACGAGACTCTATACTATTTTGAAAATGAATTTGTCAATATCAACAATAGAACAACGTCAGATAAATGACAAAAAAGGTCAACACTTATGGCCTAAACTTCATATCTCATTATGGTCCATATAATATAGACGGCGCTGTTAGATTGGAAAATCCTCCATTGTGGGTTTGGGCTATTATTGTAGGTGCCATAATAGCAGGTAAGTTCATCTATAGATGGCAATCAGCAAGATACTTTGCTAAGGAAGCTGAAGGAGGAAAAAGACAGCAGAAGAAGAATTAATCGTAATGATGATAAAACAAAAGATATACAGAATAAAAGCAATATTAACAGGAGATATGGCGCGAATACTGGAGGTCATAAGTACAGTCTTAGACGCTACTACAAGGATTACTTTGCAATAAAGAAGAGGAAGGAGGAAACCCAATGATTTTTAGCTCAGATAAGATGAATAGTGCAGCTAAAATAATGAAATATCTGAAATAAATGGTAAATCTCCAATTTATCTATTAACATAGAGAAGATATGTTATTTGTTATCTGACAAAGACTTGGTAAAGCTAAGTCATATCCTATCTTATGCTCTCAGGCATAATCCTTCGAAATATAATTTGGTGTTAAATAAACAAGGCTGGACATCTGTAAGTGAGATGTTGATTGCATTATCTTCACATCGTCAGAGCATCAGATGGTTACGTTATATTGAAAAATAGAATCTTTAGGATATGATTGCTAGGTCAGAAAGTACGCTTTGAAATAAAGAATGATAAAATTCGTGCTCTATATGAACATTCTCCTTTTCCTGTTCCTTTTACCAAAATACAGAAGATAGCTTCTAAACCCTTCAGACATTTAATATCATGGCACTTCTCTTTCTGCAGCCAAAACTATAATGTCTGAAGTTCTTACACATATGAATCGCCAGTACGTTCATCTATCTACTGACAAGAATACAGCATTACAAGGAGGAAAGCATAAGACGATTTCAAAAAAGGAGAACGATCAACAACCCATTCAAGTGTTAACCATCATCTATTCATTCCTACTAGCTGCAGTTTGCTGAGCATTTCTGGCTTTAAATTAAACTATTCGTTTCTTAGACTTAGCCACATAGCCACATAAGTATTATATATCTCTCTTAACATGCTAATAATACTTTGTATGAGTAAGTATTTTTAGTATCTTAATGATTTACCCTTATTGTATATTTGTTCTATACGCAATACGTAACTTTCTGACTAGAAACAATATCGCTCCTGCAGGTATGAAAAGAGCTAAAAGGAGTGATAAATAAGGAGCATCTGGTAAATATAGCTGGCTCCCAACTAGAACTATTCCATAGGCGTTTAGGCCTATTGAAGGAATAACTAGTGCTAATATCAATACCTCAAAATACTTGTGCATTGTCGATATCGGTAATGTTGTTGATGCTGATGGTTGCTTGGAAGTTGATGATGTTGATCCGGTAGTAGCAGTAGTTGTTGTTGTTTTTGCTGCACTTTGAATTCTCAATCCTAAAATAAATGAAGATGTTCCTATCAAGAAAGAGACTACAGCAAGAATATTTCCAGTAATGGCCGGGACGATGACTACTGGCAGCCCTTGGGCTGTTTGTGGTTGTGGTTGTGATTGTTGCTGTGCTCTAGCTGCTTGAAGAGTACCTGCTAATATTGCAGCAAGTAATATTGTAATAAGCAAATTCATTTTATTGTGCATACATTCTCCTGATTATGACAGTCATGTTTAAAGCATATCCTTGTATTGCTGGCTATCGATCGGACGAATGGATATAATTACAGTCAGAAGATTATTAGTCATTGTAATAGAAAGCATCATTAGCCATGGTTAACAATAACCCGAAGTAACTAAACAATCAAGCACAAGGAGAGTTAAAGATTTGTATTCAAAGTATATGTATAAAATATCCCTGAATACGAATATTATTAGTCAAATTTGAAATTATACAATACTCTAAGTAGGACTATAGAAGAAGTAAATAACGCCGCCATAGTGGATAAAGAAACTAAGAGTAAACAAGATAATAATATAGGCGTCTACCTATGTGGACTTACGGTTTATGATGATTCTCATATAGGCCATGCTAGGACTATAATTTTCTTCGATGTTCTACGTCGATACCTTATTTTTAAAGGATACAAAGTAAAATTTATTCAAAACTTCACAGACGTTGACGACAAGATAATTAATAGAGCAAAATCAGAGAGGATAAAAGCAGACGAGATAGCGGCAAAATATACGGATAGATATTTCAGAGATTTTGACTCTCTGAATGTACTGAGAGCTGATTTGTATCCACGTGCTACTGAAAATATAGAAGAAATGATCAATTTAATCGAAGGATTAATGAAAAAAGGCCATGCGTATCTATCACTTAATGGTGTTTACTTCCGCGTCAAGTCATTTCCAGGTTATGGCAAATTATCGAAAAGATCTATTGAAGAATTAGAATCAGGATATAGGATTGAAGTTGACAAATCTAAGGAAGATCCGCTTGATTTTGCGTTGTGGAAATTCTATTCAGATCCTCCGGTGTGGAACAGTCCTTGGGGAAAAGGGAGACCAGGATGGCATATTGAGTGCTCTGCAATGGCTTTGAAGTATCTTGGATGTCCATTTGAAATTCATGGTGGAGGACATGATCTGCTTTTTCCACATCATGAAAATGAAATAGCACAATCTGAAGCTTTCTCAGGAAAACGATTTGCCAAAATATGGTTGCATACAGGAATGGTCACCATTAATTCTGAAAAAATGTCTAAATCACTTGGTAATATTGTAACGATACAGCAAGCACTTAACCGTTGGGGAATGAATACCTTGAGAATTTATTGCATGTCTGTACAATATTCTAAACCACTTGATTATACCAATAATTTACTTTCCGAATCTCGTCAAAAGTGGCGTCAGATAGAAACTCTCGCATATGAGTTGCGATTTGCTGCTGGCTCAAAAAAAGAAGAGGAAGGAGGAGAACTTGAAGCAGTAACAAAATTATCAGATGAATCAATGACGGAGTTTGAAAGTGCAATAGAGGATAATATGAACACTACACTTGCCATGAGCATATTTATGAAGTTTGTTGCCGAATTAAATCGCTATGCTGCAGCAGATAAGCTGACCCAAAGTATGGCACGGATTGCACTTCGATTCTTTGGCAATTTTATTGATATATTGGGGCTTAAAGTGATTGAGGCATCAGATGAAGAGAAAAAGGAAATAGAGGAGTTGATAGTTGAGCGCAACAAGCTACGGGCAGAGAAGAAATTTCAAAGCTCTGATGATATAAGGAAAAGGCTGATTGAAAAATATTCTGTTGAATTAATGGATCACAAGGACAGAACCATTTGGAAAAAGGTTGAAAATTTATCTACAAATTGAAAATCAACAATTGCTTTCTATATATTCTAGCTAAAAGCATTATTTCATAAAGGTCATTTTTTAGATAAGTTGCTTGGGATTAATATATCGATATAAAACAGACGGTACTCTATTTGGTGAGAATATTAAACAAAACTTCAAAAGATAGCGTACACAGCGCAACAAAGATCAATTGACCAGGGTTTCCCTGCAACGGCATAGTAAAATGTATCCCTGGAAATTGTTGTAGTAACACTGATGGTTAACGGCTAAAGCATGATATGATTCGAGTCAAATTGTGGGTTAATTTAATTCTGTTAGTAATTGCGTAACCAACTTGTCAATTGTAACTGGTTTTTGTATAAAGCATCCAAAACTTACGTTAGGATATACTTCTCTTAGAGCTTCTATATTTGCTTCTGCTGCAGACATAAAGCATACTCGAATGTTTGGATCCATTTTTACTATCTTATGATATAATTCAAGCCCGTTCATTTTTGGCATGAAAATATCTGTTAACAGTAAATCGTATAAATTTGGATTGAATTGTAGAACTGCTATTTTTGGGTCATTGTATACATCTACTTCGAATATTCTTCTTTTCTCCGTATCTTGATATTCTTCTAAACCGACTTTGAACGTTAAAGTTACGTCAGGCTCATCATCTATAACCAGTATTCTTTTGATATGGGTTTTCTTCTCTTGTTCTTCTTCTCGTCTGACCGTCTTTGGATTTTTAGAGGTTGACAAACCAGCGACCTTAGGCCCGTTGGGCAGATTCCTCATTTTGCTACAACAATCTGTCGGATCTGAGGATTTCCTTCCAGTAAGATATCGGCAATCTTGTCGAATTCTTCCTTCAAGATGTGATCGTTAGATGTTTCAAGCAAGTCAATCACCTTAAGCTTCGAATAGCACTCAGCAGCTCTTTTAACATTCATTATAATATAATGAATTATTTTTCCAAAGGAAGTCAAAACATACCTTCCATTCCTCCTATTGACCAAGCCACAATTCATCAAGCAAGACATTTTTGAATAGAATTGTTTTCTGGTAAGACTTAGTTTGCTTATGAGTAAATCGCTTCTCCCGTCTACGATAGCGATCGTATCAAGTAGTAAAAGAGAACTATTGTCGGAAAGAGCATGCATAATATCGACAACTTTTATAATAATTGAGTTATTATGAGGAATATCATCTTCATCTTCATCTTCTTTATCTGATACGCGTATTTCCGGTTTTGTGTTCAATACCCAATATTAAGAAACGCATACTAATAAGGGTTTTGTTAGTAATATCCAAAACCATCCAACACAGCGAAATGAAACCCAAAACTTATAAGGTAAGTTGTGTATTATGTGATTAGTGCCTGCATCATCCATAAAGACACTAACACGTATGAATTCCACTATCAAAGATCTTTTCATTTATCTATATGATCTATCACCACTCGAGTTAGATTTGCTATTCATTATGATAAAAAACAAAGACTCGCCTACATTGGAAGAACTCAGTAAGAAGGCAGACCGAGACAAGAGCACCACCTTTAGGGCATTGCAGAAATTAGTCGGACTTGGAATATGCATAAAGGAAGCAAGGACAGTAAAAGAAGGAGGATATTATCATGTTTATAGAGCCATCGATATGGAATCATTCAAAGCCGAAACAGAGAAGAGAGTAAAGGAGTTGGAACAGAGCATTCACAGGTTACTTAGAAAGTTTGAAGAAGATATGGATAAAGCAATAGCATCATTTTATGGAAGCTAGCTGACTTTTTACTTTATCCATGTACTCACAGACTATAATACTCAGTCAATCTTCCTGTCCTGTGCTTTTCTTCAATAAAAGATTCTATTGCTAAATTCTATTGAATACGCATATACACTTCTATTAATTCTATTTTTTATTGTTATTATTATACTACGTCCAACGTATAATAAACCCCAAAAAATCGTGTTCCATATAAAAGTTTTTATAATTTAGTGGGTTAAAAGCTAAGTATCTCTGTTATGAGAGTTTTGATAGCTGAAGACGAGATTGATATTGCACTGTCATACAAGAAAGCTCTCGAGCGAAAGAATCACGAAGTTGTAATTACCCCTGATGGAGAGGAATGCCTAAAAAAATATCGACAAGATATAGAAGAAATGTCTAAAGTAGCCGACAACAACAAGAACAGCGACAGCAATGAAAACAATAACAGCTCACAGTCTAATTCACGTTCAACATTTGACGCCGTTATTTTGGACTACAAAATGCCTAAGAAAGATGGTATAGAGGCTGCCAGAGAAATACTCGAAATGAATTCAAAGCAGAGAATAATATTTGCGTCAGCATATGTTAAAGATACGCTTGAAGACGCAGTAAAGGAGCTAAAGAGAGTCGTAGAATTAATCCAAAAACCATTTGAAGCAAACACATTAGTCGACGCGGTAGAAGACAAGGAGGTTTATGAGAACCTAAAGGACCTCATGGTAAGCGTTCGCGAAATAAGAGAAGACCAACCCACACAAAAACAGATAAAAGATTTATTTGAAAGCCTTAGAAAAATTCAGAAAGGTAGGACCTTCTAGTGGTGTGTGCCTGTATTAGCTGATTTTGTCTAGGTCTGTTAATATAGTTGTATATTTATACAACTATGCAAAAATGCACTGAGGGTAACTATTTTATTTTATACTAACATGGTAGCGAGAATTTAATTGCTGTACCACAAGTGTAGATGTCGTCGACCCATATGTTGCCATCATGTGCTTCTACGATACTTTTTGAAATAAACAAACCCAGGCCTGTTCCCTTTCCAGATTTTGTTGCAAATTTAGTAAACAACCTTGGCAATATTTCCGGGTCTATACCAGTACCTGTATCTTTTACGCCTACAATAATATATCCGTCTTTTTGTTCTGTTGTGATGGTTATCGAACCTTCAGTCGTGAATTTAATCGCGTTATTTAGCAGATTAGAAACGACTTGAATTATTCTTCCTTTATCTGCATGTACGAGTATATCATTATTATTACCAAGCTGTTGATAGAGTATCTTTACATTTCTTTTAGATCCATAATCATTATCATTTATATTAACACTATATTCCTGTACAATCTTTATTATTTCATCTTTTAAGTTAAATTGTTCTCGGACTATCTTAAGAGTATCGCTTTCAATTCTTGCGACGTCTAAAATATCCTCAGCAAGTTGCTTTAACTTTTTGGCATTTCGATAAATTACATCAAATTCTTTTTGTTTTATGATAATGCTGTCTTTTTCTTCTTCCTGTTCAGTCTTCTTTTCTTTCTCTTCCAGATCAGCTTTTATGGCGCTAATCATAACTAAAATAGGCGTTATAGGTGTCCGTAGCTCGTGCGCAGCAATGTCGATAAAGTCTTTTTGTATTTTGGCTTGAATTTTTAATTTATCATATAACTCTGATTGTTTCCATAAACTATCAAATATTGAAGCGTAAGACAAGACAGTATACCTACTATTCGAATATGTAGCCAGTCTCATAATTTCATAAAGCGGCCTATCTGTATCCTCTTTGAATTCTATCGTCAATGAGAACTTTTTGTCTACTACCAAAATTGTAACTTTGGTTTGTATCTCTGGATCAATGTATCTTAATTCAGTTGGCTGTAATAGCTGTTCGTCATGGTCGAGTCGTTGTTGTTGTTGTCCGTGTTGTTGTTGCTTTGGGTGCTGCTTTTGTAGCAGTTCAGGCGTTCTCCTAGAATCTTTCTCTATTGTTTCTTCGACTAAGGGATCGATGGGTGCCAGGATCCTTATTTTAACGCCTCTTTTTGCTGATTCTTTCAGCAATTGCAATGTTCCTGAGTCTTCTTCATTACGAAACACATTCGCACTAGCAAATATTATCATAATCTCTTGCCGAGCGTTCTTTATTAGATCGAATGCAAGTTTCCTGATTTCAAGAGGATTTTGTATTATCTCTATTCCTTCTGTGCCTATGCCTTCCTCAATATCGTTTATTCTTTGGGATGCATCAACACCGCCCTTCCACAGTTCCTCGAATATAGATGTAAAATGCTTTATGTATAGCAGATCGTTACTTACTAAAAGGTTCTTAACTACTCCTTCATTATTACCACTTACTGTATTTTGTAATGTGGCAATTATTTCCTTATCCGAAACAGAAAAATCTATTGGTGGCATATTCTTGACATGCCTTATCTGAACTCCAATATCAAGAAATTCTTTCGCCAGCTCGGCATCATCATTGTCTAATATAGAGGTGACCAGCCGGATTCCTTTATGCTCTCCGTTTCTAGATCTAGTCATTATTTCATCGTACAATTGAAAATAATTATTGTAAACAAGTCGAAGTACACCAAACCTCATACATGAGATAAATTCAATTGAATTATTCAATATCTCTTTTTCTTTATTTATGATTTCATTAACATTTTGCAACACCTTGATTTCTTTTATAACAACAGATAGATAATCACGTATATCATCTTCGGTAAGGGAGATGTCAATTCCAGTACTTTTAGTCATTTTGTGTGCTTGTTCTTTTGCTATTCCTACTACCTTGGATTGTATTTTCTGTTCCATCTGGGCGGAGCCAATGCTAACTAGCAGTTTTGATTCTTCTAGGGCAGATTTTTTAATCGATTCTCGCAGTTTTACATCCTGTGCCACAGAAATTGCTGATGAGTAGATACCAACAAATATCAAGTAAGACGATAATCCCATAAATGAAATTGTAGCAATTCCAAATGGCGGATATGAAGCAGCAGTCAAAGATACTTGATTTGATATGAATAAGAAGATGAAACCGTATGCAGAAATAACCATATAATTTTTAATGACTTTATTGTACCATACAGCCTTAGCGACTGATCGAAATGCGATACCAAATAAGAAACCTCCTGCAGTAGAATTCACCGAAGTATACAAGTAGTAGTAAAACTGTTCTGTGTCAGAAGATGGATTGTATATATTAAAAAACTGTACAAATGAACTCAGGTAATATATTAACGGAGCAATTATGATAAGCCAGTATTTAGCCCTTCCTACTTTCTGGGAATAGTGACGTAATAACAAAGCAGTACTTATCCATACCAAAATAAAAGAGACCAAGTCAGAGTAATTATAGATATTATGAAACAATGTAGTTATTGTACCAGGCTCAAATGATGGGTATTCTACTTTAGAATAAGGTGTGATCTCCCCTTGTTTCCCTAGCAAGTCGTATGAATCATAGAATACTACTATTGCTGCTGTAATAGCGAGAGCCGCTGAAGATAAGCCATAAAATAAGACCACAATGGAATTCTTGTTTGATCTAAACCACAAGAAAAACTGTCGCGTCAATAGTGCGAGCAAAACAACATTTAGTAAATAAGCGGTGACCGTGGCAATAGTTAAAGTGATCCCAAAGTATCGAGCAGTAAAAATCATTTCCAAAATTACAAATACAATAATAGCGGTCAGGAAAGACTGGATTATGATTACTGACCTGTGCATCATAACAATGTAAAGAGATTTAGCCCTGATCTCCTTACTTTTTTGCCTTACAAAACTCAAAATAATGTATTGTCCTACTGCAGACACAATAGCTATAACAATGAATAGAAGTATACCAAGGTTAGAAACTATCTGTGGGCTGATAAAATCAACAACATTGTTTATCATTGTATCTACAACAAGAGTACCAATTAGTGCAACTACAATAGCCAAAAGGAATCCATTTCTGTTGATCAATTTAAAGACAAAATCGCGAATAGAGGCGATTTCAATCGTACTCTTTCCATTCACTGTTTAATACTATAAATATATGAACAGAGTTTCTTATATTATTATAGTAAATTTCTTCATATGTAAGCCAGGATTTGCAATTATATTGCTCGCTAGTAAAGCAACATCCCCTTCTTATCCTCCAAAAAACAAAGACAGACGATAAGGACTTCACTTTTGCAAACAAATATCTGTACACATCTGTAAGTTTTGTCAGGTTAGACAAACGCCTAAATATTCGGTGTCAAATTATGGACATTATCTCAAAAAATGGCATCAAAAGGGCAGGCCTTTCTCAGACATTAAATATTCTAACTTGCTGACATAGTTCATTCTTAAAGTCTTGAGGTTAAAGAAAATAAAAATAGTTGAGGTGTATTTCCTAGTGTCAACATTTTAACCTGCACCAGTGCTACCGGAATTCACTGTTTGTGTTTGAGCATTTGCCGGAGTATTAGTGGCAGTGTTACCTGTCGAACCAGCGCCATTTGCAACAGTCTGACTATTGTCGGCTGCCTGAATTGCAGTTGTGGATGTACCGCCTATGAATAGACCCGAATGTTTGTGACGATGCTTCTTCTTACTGTGTGCCATTACGTCATGCCCAGGTACTAGCACTGCTGCCGTAATCATGAATGCTGCGATTGCTACTATAAAAAGTAGAGATGGTTTTGTATTCTTCATTGTTCTTGTAATATTAATCTCACCAGTATTATGATATAAAAGGTGCTAAAAATGATTCTCACATATTATTAGGATAATATTGTAGATAATATTATATCTAAAATTAAACTGAAAAATATTCAATAAATGTTTTGTGGGTTAGTAAATGAACATACACGTAGCAGCAACAGGTATCCATTAAAAGTTTAATCTAAAAAAATTAGAATGCTCGTTAACCAATATCCAGATTGGTATTACACATATGACTAATATCATCTGCCATGGTTTTTCTTGTTAAAACATACATCATTTAGACTTGCTAGCAAAATCTATTCTAATGGACATTCCTTGCTTTAATACAATATCTAAAAAACTTCCATTTGTATGTAGCACGTTGTTAACATACACTTTGGTATTGTATTTTGTCAGGTCCACTTTCCAATTATACAGAAAATGACCCAAAGTAAAGGGAAATGGTCTGCTGTAAGATACATGAATAGTGTTGGGCTCCACGGTATATACTGGCCTTGTACAATTATTATTGTTACTCATTCCTATGCCTGGCGGGACAGTTACAGTGCTGCCATCACGGGTAACTGTTATAGGGATGGATAATTGAAATGGCTGCGAATTTTGATCTTTAATACATTGGTAGATAGGATCTTGAGCTCTCAGATATCCTAAAAGAAAATTTGTTCCCAGTCCAGCGCCCATAACTACTACTGCTAATATGATCATAGACTTTAGCAAACGCCTACGTCTATCTGGACCTTCTGTAAATGACATATTTTTGTTAAAAGATTATTAAAGAATGTGGCTGTTAAATCTTTTTTGAAAAAAAATGGTCTTTACCCAAACCCAAACTACGGGTGGTCGGATATCTTAATTCCTGTTGAAGGATCCATGAAGAGCTTTGGTGCCAAACTCCTATGTGTGTCAAAATCAAACATATTTGCAATTGAGCCTGCCTTTGAATCAAGGGACTGATTCCCAATCCTGCCTAGACTCCAATTATCCTCTATAAATCGAATTATAGATGTTTGGTCAGTAACTTGATGATCAATAAAGTTGACTTTGGCGTATGGAGATATTACCAGTAATGGCAAACGCGGTCCATATCCACAGCGGTCATTATAAGCTCGTACAGGAGGATGTCCACAAAGCTTGATAGGTCCAAAAAGAAAATCATGATTTGGATCATTAGACTGGCTCACTAGTGGAGGCATAACATGATCATACCAACCATCCGAATCATCATATGTTATTATTATTGCAGTACTGTTCCATTCTGGTCGGTTTTGCAATCTACTGATGGTATCAACAAGAAATCTCTGCTCATCTATTGGATCAGAATATCCTGCATGTCCGTCTTGATAAGCTGGCGCCTTCAAAAAGCTGACAGAGGGCATGTTACCAGAGTTCACTGCGTTCCAAAATTCAATCAAACCGTACTGATGATTTGCTTGATCAGTATTGCCTATCATTTGAATAGAGGTAGGAAGTAAATGATGAGGATTTGCTGTAGATTTGTAGTACTGGAAAGGTTCATGATGTGGAATATAATCACGCACATTCATATTAGCAATATTCTTGTGTACTGAACCGCAGATAGCTTTACCACCAAGCGTTATGCTAGTTGGTTTAAATCCACCTTGAAACCATCCCCACGTTATATTTTTGGCATTCAAAAGATCTCCTATATTTTTTCCTTGCATCACAATCTGAGGTTGACCTGAACAATCATCTAACATGGGATCTGTGTCTACTATTAGAGTTCCATTTACGGTATTACCGCCGACAACATTGGATGGAATAGTGCCATGTGTTTGACCAGACACCAAATTAATTGCACCTGCTGTTGATTGTCCAAATGTAGAACCAAATGAGTTGTCACTCATCGAAAAGTGCTGGGCATAATTCCAAAAAGCAGTAACAGTGTTGCCATCAAAATATCCCATGACTTCATTTGGATCACATCCAGGAGCGCTTGAACCGGTGAATTGTACAAATTTATCTGCTAATCCTCCATTATACGCCTTTTGTTCAGCTGAATAATCATGGTTCATATCACAAGTTACAGCTTCTGTCCTATCTAGTCTAAATGGATTTGCCAGATTAGCATTAGTGTTCAAAAGAGAAGCAGTTAGCCCGTTAGCTAACGGTGTATTAGGTTCAGCATTGAATTTAGGCTCTCCCTGTGGATTAGTTGCATAAGGATACATACCAAAGTAGTGATCGTAAGAGATATTTTCTTGAAAGATGATTACGAAGTGTTGAACAGGTGTAGCAGTCATTGTTGTGGCATCAGTAGTTGATGACGAGGATTGAGATTTCGCACGAGCCACGGTAGCATTTGTCTCATAACTCGAAAAAATACACAGTGTTAATGCAAGCAAAATAAATGGTAATTTTACGACTGTTGTTCTCACGAGACTATAACAGTTAAACATGCATGCATTTCAGATAATAGTTACTATTATTCACTGCTGATCATAAGCATAAATATAATATATTTAAATTAAAATCACTTTTTAGTAGACGAGATTTTATTTTTACCACATTTAGTATTGGCAATTCACTTTCAACCAAATAGTGCTGAGAGTATTTCGTACCGATCGTCTGCATACCACATTTTAATTAGTCACATTCCACAGGCATTAAGAATAAGCAGGTATTATAGAATGTCGTATAATAAATAACGAATGATGAAAACATGTTACCTAAAATTATAAATCACAGTTGCTCGTGGAACCTCTGAGAATATACGATAATGATAGACCAAAACTATTCTAAACCTGGCGTAACAAACTATGTCGCATCAAATGCAAAGATTGGTAAGAATGTAAAGATATGGCACTTCGCGTATGTCGGCAGTGAAACAGAAATCGGCGACAACGTAACGGTCGGCTCATTAACTCATATAGATTACAAAGTGAAAATTGGTGAAAACACAAGGATAGAAGGTTCTGTGTATATCCCGCCGTTGACAATTATAGGTAATAACGTTTTCATAGGGCCAGGAGCAGCTTTTACTAACGATCCATATCCTATGAGCCCAAAAATGGCAGGAGTCATAGTAGAGGATGGGGCTATCATAGGTGGTAAAGCAGTAATAAAGCCAGGGGTAAGAATTGGACGCAATAGTGTAGTCGCAATGGCCGCAGTAGTAACAAAAGAAGTTCCTGCAGATATGGTTGTAATGGGACATCCTGCGAAAGTAAAATATTCTAGGGCAGAATATAACACCAAACAAGCAGCTTGGAATAATTCATCTTAAAATGAACTTGGAATAATTCATCTTAAAATGAATTGTCCACGGTCAGGTTTAAAGAAAATAGGTTCTGCTGATAGCAATAATCTTACAGGCATAAATGATACGCTCCTAGAGTGTTAGCAAGGCATCACAGATAGAATAATTTCTTTATTATCGATCAGACCTTCAAACGGCAAATACATCGAGATTCAAATAAACCGGTATGAAAAACTCTAGACTCCACCAACATGATTTGAAGCAGCGTGAATTCATCTAAAACTTAACCCTATGTTGACTCGTGATGTACAAAGTCACATGTTGTATATTTTTCTTGGTGTAAATCGATTTGGATATTACTAATGTTTATTTTCGTCTCTTTTTCAGAATATCTAATATTTTCCTTAACTGTTCATGCCTGAGATTAGCAGCTTTGATATCATCTATATTAACACTGAGCTTTTGCAATTCCAAATAGATTTCCTTGTCTTCTATAGTATCTATTAACACATCTTGTTCAAATGGCTTTTGAAGTAGTTCTACTACTTGGTTTAGCTGTTGTATAGAATCTATCAAAGTTTCTTTTACATAAGCAGAAGCAAATATTATTCTCTGATGCGGATTTATTGCAAGTATTTCTTTTGCAACTTGCATACCGTTGATTTTTGGCATTTTATAATCTAAGATTACAGCATCAAATGGCTGAAAGTGCTTTGATGGATCTGTATTCAGAGTTAGATCTTGTAATTCCTTATGATAAACATCAAGACAGTCTTTGCCATTATTTGTAATAATAACTTGATGGCCTCTCTGCTCTAATGTTCTCTTGTATGAGGTTGCTGTGTCTTCATCATCCTCAGCTATCAAAACTTTCATTTTATGATTAAAATACTAGATTATCCGTGATTCAATTAAATCTCGTATGACTGGCGGAAATTGGATCATATTAGTTTTCAATGAAAGCAAATGCATTACTCACTGCGGTTATCTTTTTTGATGGAAGATAATATCATTAGAGTCATATGACATCTGTTGCTGTGTATATAAATGTTAGATAACTAAGTTAATGTAGATTAAATAATACAATAAATCCCTTATCCGTCCAAGATCAGCAATAAACAAACTACTATCATGGGCTTAATAGTAGCGACAACGCTTGGGGCAGCAGCAATCTTATCTTCTATAATAGTACTGTCACCACAAGGTGGCACAGAATAATCCTTGTGGACATACAGGCAAAAAGAATCCCAATTGTATCCAAAGGCGTCTCTGCAACGATCCTAGTAATCCAGCATGCTTTATATTCGAACCGGGTAGACCTAATAACAAATAATAGTATAGAGAAGTAGGCAACTTCTCTCCTTTTCATTTTTTATTATATTATGTTAGGTTCCCGCAATTCAACGCGTGATTTATTAGCCAACCAGACATTAAATTATCAGATTCACCGTAGACAGACAGATGTGCATTGTAACCGGACATTTTATGACCTCTAATGGAATCTAATGATGCTCGATAGTAGTATACATAGATGGTAGATAATAATAACTACAAGAAGGATCCAAATATATCCTTGTATTCTCCTCCTCCTCCTCATCGATATGGCATATTGAATTTAATTTTCTATTGGTAGTTTGGCATGAACTTATATACGACTTCATTCAGAAAAACCTCAGATAATCAATAAAGTTAAGAATTACACTGATCTAAACAATAATCGTTTGCCTTGACATCGGAGACAAGTCGCTAAATAACAGTGGTAGTATGACGGAACACAATAATAGACTATTACTTGTAGATGATGAACAAGATATTACATTTGCTCTTAGCATAGGGCTAGAAGATAATGGATTTGTAGTTGATTCATTTAACGATCCACTATTAGCATTACGATCTTTCAAGGAGAAGAACAGTAAGGAAAACGACCCATATGACTTGGCACTTATAGACATTAAAATGCCAAAAATGAATGGAATTGAGTTATATAATGAAATAAGAAAGATAAATGATAAAGTTAATGTCTGTTTTATTACAGCGTTTGAAATGCAAAAAGATGGACATTTCAGTTCTATTGCAAAATTAAATGATAAAGTTAAACCCGTTATTATACGAAAGCCAATTGAAGTAGATGAGTTGGTAAAAAAACTAAAAGCGATAATTCCAAATTCATAATTCATAATTCATAATCACCTGATTTTTCCTGCTTAGAAAAGAGGCAGCATAATCAATTTGTTAAAATATGCATACATCAACAAATTCATTCAAACCATGGCTATCTTCACTATCATATATAATCCGGCTAGTCCTACAGAATGAAGTATGAAAAGTTCCGAATTACCTAAACTATCTTAGAAATTCTGTTTTGTTACGGTTTGTAGTTTACTGTGGTAAAGTGAATGTGAAGGTCGCCCCTTTTTCTCCACTGCCATTAGATACATTATTCATAGCCGTTCAATACTTTCTGAATAAGCATTCTCTATATCTGGATGTATCTTGCAGTAATAGAACTGTATTTTATAATCATGATACTTCCTGATTAAGCGATAAATGCGAATATAGAGAGCATCGAATTATGGTGCAGCAATATCATTAAGTAGAGGCTTACCTCCAATCTTATGTCATTTGTTATTTCTCACATACAAATATTTGCTGCTTTCATCGTATCCAAGGTCAGACATTGTAATAACTCTAATACCATTATCATGAAGATATTTCATTTCTTTATCAAACAAAGCTGTGTCCATAGCATCCTTTTGTGTTGTTTGAGTGTTATTTAGATTGTGATATCCTAGTATTAGCACTGAATCTGTTTGCTTTGTATTATCGCTATTCAGCATTTGTTCTCTTTTTACTAAATTAGCAAATCTGTCAAATATCATAGTGTCATTGGAATGGCCTTGTGCACCTGCGTTTTCTTTAATGTCATATCTGCTTGCATAATTTAGTGTGCCATTATCAGAATATGGTCTACAGTCCTTTTGGATTGGATATTCTTGTTGCTGCTGCTTCCAGCCATAACAGTGGAGAAACATTACGTCATTAACGAAACCTCCAATAGAAAGGTCATAGTATTTTGCAATTGTATTGATTACAGTTGCATTATCCCATCCTCTATCATGTGGAGGAGAAAATACTGTAGGATAAATTCCAAGGTGATCATAAAGACATTGTTTTGATTGACCTACTTCATAATCTAAATCTCTTGCTGACAATCCATCTAGGAGTTTATGTGTCATGGTATGGGATTCTATGTCATGTCCTTCTCTGTACAATTGAGTTATATCCGGCCAAGTCATACGTTCTGGATTGTTCGAACTAGCCCAATTGCAAACTATAAAGAAAGTACCCTTAAATCCATATTTATCTAGTATCGGTTTGGCGTATGTAAATTGACCTATATCATTATCGTAGAAATCTAAAATAACTGCTTTGTTTGCTGTACTGCTAATAGGATTACTATTACCGACGCCAGCAGAGACCGTAGATTCATTCTGTATATCGTTATTAATATGATCTTTCATTGTATTCGTTGGAGGCAAAAATGGAAACAACTGCTGCTGTTGTTGTTGTTGTTGCTGACCGTGAGATAAGTTAAGCAATAGTGAAGAGAGAATAACTGCAAATAGTAGCATTATGACGGTAATTGTGACACTTGAATAGCCTTTGACCGTACCCATGAGCCAAAAGAGGTGATGATAATGTATTTGAGTGCGATCTAACTGTGTTAAATGTTAAAGAACCATAACAATCCTAGTAAAACTTTGTAGTGCAACGTGTATATTCAAGGCATTTAGACAAGGCATAAACATTTAGGTATCAAGGTCTTCCTAGTGAAATCCTCTTATGTAGAGATAATTGCTCTTTTCATCAAATCCAAGATCAGACATAGTCAATACTCTAAACCCATTGTCATAAAGATACTTCATTTCTAAATCAAATAAACTTACATCTGTACTAGTAATTGTTTTATTGTTGTCAATATCATGATATCCTATAATGGGAACTGCATTTATTATCCCATTTTTGTTATAGTTAGTTTGACTGTCTACCAGCTGAACAAATTTATCAAATATCTGAGTATCATTGTGTAAGTAGCGTGTATCTAAAGCGTTATGGGTTCTTTCTTTGATATCATATCTGTTCGCAAAGTTCAATGTTCCATTATCTGAATATGTCCTGCAATCATTTTGATTCGATCGTACTAATTGCTGTTGTTGCATTTGCGGCGTCAGCTGACTCATCATCCAGCCATAGCAGTGCAAGAACATAGGACCTATGACAAATCCCCCGATTGAAAGGTCATAGTATTTAGAAATTGTATTGATTACAGTTGCATTATTCCATCCTTTATTATGTGGAGCAGAAAACACTGTGGGATAAATTCCAAGGTGATCGTGAATACATTGTTTTGATTGACCTACCTCATAATCTAAATCCGCAGGGGATAGTTTGTTTAGGACCTTATGCGTCATAGAATGGGATTCTATATCGTGTCCTTCTCTGTACAATTGAGTTATATCCTGCCATGTCATACGATCTGTATTGTTTGAGCTTGTCCAGCTGCAAACTATAAAGAAAGTACCCTTAAATCCATATTTATCTAATATTGGTTTGGCATTTATGAATTGATCCTTTTCATCATCATAAAAATTTAGAAAGACTACCTTTGGGACAGAACTGCTGCTACTAATGCCATGGTTATTAATTTGATTTTCCGTCATTGTTGTTTGTTGGTATGCAAATGCTAGTTGCTGATCATCATAGGCTAAAGCAGGTAATAATAACATGGAAATAATAATAGTAGTTGTAAACAATAAAGTAATGGTAATCGTAAAATCAGAGTAAGGTTGCTGCATTACTACTTCCGTGAGCCATGACATTATTTGAATTTAAGTTAACTATGTTAACACGATGCTGTATCAGAAGATTCCCTAACATTATAAATATAAAGCTTAGATAGGCTGAAATACTGCAGATAATTTAATCAATCCTTTTGCATTGCATTCGTTAGATAGATGATGAAGAATAACTATAAAGCATACAAAATTGGGTAAATCAAATATTATAATTCTATAGAACAACAGTTTGCAAAATATTCTAAACATTTGTACTATTGATTAGTTGGGATTTATTTATATGATAAAATACTGAATTCGAATCATTTAACTCAGTTAAGCAAGGGATTAATTAATTTTAGCATATTTTGTCTCCAGGAATAAGCATAATGAATACATCAAAAACAATATCAAAGACAACCACTTTAGCAATACTTGCAATTGCAGCTGTCGGATTAATTGTATCATCTACTGCTATCGCAAATCTTGCATTGGCCAAAAGTGATAAAAACAACTCAGTTTCCAAATCAGACATACGTGATGTAGGAAAATTCCTACAATGTATCTCAAGCCACGGAGGCAATAATATATCTAAAAAACAGGCTCAGAGATGCGTAGACAATTACTTAGGATAGAATATTCCAGCAACACAAACATAGACATCGCTAGAACCACGGTTGAGTGAGGATATCCATAACACAAACTTCCCTTTTATATTTTTAGAAATTCCCGCTACTCCAATAAATGCAATCCAATTACTAATGACTGCCGACGTTTGATGGATCTTTCTTTGTTTAAGAAAACAACCGCAATATCTTCTTTGACTGGCGCAGGCCATGGTCGAGACACAATATTTTTTGCATCAAATGGGATTGAAGTGTATGCATTAGACGATTCTTCAGTTGCCATCGATATATTAAATAAGATAGCAAAGGAAAGACGACTACCAATAAAATCACAAACCTTTGATGTTGCTAAGAAACCTCTTCCATTTGCAGATGGATATTTTGATGCCACATATTCACATATGCTTTTTAATATGCGCTTTTCAGACGATCAACTGCTTCTGCATTTTCAGAGATAAAGAGAGTGTTAAAACCAAAAAACGGTTTAAACTTCTTTTCTGTCAGGAACCATCATGACAAATCCTATGGTAAAGGTACAGAGATAGAAAAAAGAATTTATGATATAGATGGTTTTCAGATTCGATTCTTTTCAGAAGAGAAAATACAAGATTTGACATCAGCAGAAGGTTTTGAAATACTATGGATAAAAGATGAATATGAAGAACCAGTTACAGTCTATCTTGTATCTAGCAGAAGAAAATGAATAGTATGTTTATGATCATTATTATTATTATTATTATTATCCTCCAATAGCTAGTCCCCCATCTACAGGTGCATAAGTTCCTGTCATGTATTCACTTTCATCACTAGCAAAAAATGCTATTACATTTGCTACGTCTTCGGGCTTACCTGTTCGTCCAATAGTAGTTAATGATGCATATTGCTGTTTTATCTCTGCAGGAAAATGAGCATTTTGATCTGTCTCTACAAGTCCAGGTGATACTATGTTTGCTGTAACTCCTTTTCTTCCAAACTCTTGTGCTATGTATTTTGCAAATGTTACCAAGCCTGCTTTGGCTGTTCCAAAAGCAATAGCGCCAGGAGGATTAGGATATTTGGCGCTACCAGTTGCAACGTATATAATTCGACCGTAGTTTTGCTTGACCATATCTGGTAATACTGCTCTTGTTACTTCATATGCTGATTTAATTTCGTCATTGAATTTTTCTGTAAAGTCATCCCATGCGGTTTCTAAGAATGGTTTTAGAAAATAGCGACCAACCATAGCATTGTTAACTAGAATATCAATTCTACCATATCGTTGAATAACCTCACCTACCATGTATTCAACCTGTGCTTGTTTCCTTACATCAGCTTGAACAGCTATCGCATAACCTTCTGTTCCTCGTGCTTCTTCATTTATCTCCTCAACAACCTTCTCAGCAGCTTCCTTGTTTTTGAAGTAATTAACAATAACATTTGCACCTCTTGCAGCTAATAGCTTTGAAGTAGCTGCGCCTATACCACGGCTAGCTCCTGTGACTAGTGCTGTTCTACTCGCTAATGAGCCTGATTTTCTATCATTCATCATCATGAATGTGCATATTAATAATTCCAATCTTTATACTTGTGGAAAATTAAATTGCGTTTAGGAACACGTGGTTTCTGCATGTCTATTTATTAAATTATCTGCATACATGCTGCTGCTATCAAACGATAGAGCCTTGAATTATACTATCAAAAGTAAGGAGCAAGCACGACAAAAGAAGTTAGCTTGATTCAATTACCGCCAACAATAAAGATGATGCCCGACCAAGACATAAACATACAGTATTTTAGACTATAACAATACACCGCTCGATTAATGTCTTTGATATGAATGAATGGGTCGTGCCTATACAACGACAGCTAAGACTAGATCATATCATATCATTTGCTGATGCTATTTTTGCATTTTCTATAACTTTTATGGCCATTTCAATTAATATACCAAATTTAGCACAAGATCTTACCCAGACACAAGTTATTGACAAACTGTTAGAATCAATCCCAGAATTTGAGATTTATCTGATTAGCTTCTTTATGATAGCTGTTTACTGGGTTGGATATCATCAAATCTTCAACCAAATAGTAAATTCTAATACGGCTGTGACATGGTTAACTCTGGTATTCCTGTTTTTCATAACACTTATCCCATTAGCTACTAACGTGGAAATAGGTTTTGGCTATCAGATTGTATTTGTATTATATGCATTAGTTCTAGCTATCGCTGGAGCATTGCTAACAATAACTTGGCTGCATGCTACAAAGAATAAATTGATAGATCAGAATCTTACTCAAAGAGAAATACATAGTATTTCATTATGGGGCATTGTCCCTATGGTCATATACATCTTGTCGATTTTGGTTTCCTTTATTGACTTGCAAGCTGCATATTACTTTTGGATAGCAATAATACCTGCGAAGGTAATAGTGGGTAAGAAATATCCTTCTTAATTTCTGCTAGTATGTATGTCAAACAGATATTTATGAATATAAAGGCTAAAGCTAGGATGCAATAAGATAAGAGCTTTATTTGAAATGACTATGAACATGCAAAACTGGAGTAAAAAGCAAAATCGTTCTGAAGCACAAGAATGGTGTCATCGCCTAATTAATGATCCTGAATATTTTGAGCAATAGCGATCCAAATACTGTAGACAATTGTAATATGGTAATTGAGGGTTTCTTCTAGTCCCCTGCTTTGCTGCAGTTGCCTGAGAGGAAAAAATATTGGCTAGTAGACAAAATCGGAAGCTTCTTCTCATGGGATTATAGACTAAGACGCAGATCCAAACTGTGTCCTAAATTCTTGGTGAATGAAATTAATGAATTTAGCAGCATATAATCATTTATAATCATAGATTTATCTCGATATCTTTATCATATTTCTCCAATTCGAAATCCAGATATTCTTTCAGACAAAAATATGAGATAGTGTCAAAATTTGATAGGATAACCTCATTAATCATGTCAAATCAATATTACTTAGAAAGGTATTTGCATTAAAGAAGCTATTCCTACCTTTATCAGTATTATCACTATTATGTACAGTTTTTCCTTTTGGATTATTATGGCTAACACTAGCTGACGAACTGCGATGTGAAGTAGTGTTGATATCGGGCTTATGGTTATGGTTCAAACCACTAGTATTGCCGCCGCTATGATTTGTATCTGATGTACTGGTACTAGTCTTTGTGGCTGGCGAATTGTTATTATTACCGCTGCCATGGTAACCAAGGTACATTGGCTCACCTTGAGCTATGACTGGAGAGTACGGAGTCAATGGTTGTATATTTGGAGTCGGAGTTGGAGTCATTAATGCAGTCCAGCCAGGTGATATTGTTGGTAGACTACTACTACTACTACTACTAAACTGTGATGATGATTGTTGGTTGGCTTCTTGAGCATACGCATAGACATTAGCCAAAAGACCAAAAAGTAATACGCTAACTATAACTGAAAACGCGGTAAAAGTAAAGCTTATGTGATTCATCCTATAATTGTGACTTCGTATTGGTATTTATGAGATAGAGCGGTTTTTTATACGTCTAATATTCTAACACTAATATCAGAAGAGAATCATTATATATTATATCTTCAAAAACTTAACTTACGATATTTCTTTGAATTGTTAATATTAACAGAAATGGTAATGTAGGTTTCTGTACGGTCTTAATGCATCAGGAGGCAGCAAATTAATACTATAATTTCTGTTGAATATTATTTTCTTCATCTGCTGTGAGACTATTAATAACACATAGCTTGCGAGTAAGTTATCTACTACTTTTCTTTATTCAATCCTCAATTGTATGTGCTAAATAGTTGTTACTGCTACAAAGAACACAAGTTCAAATATCGAGAGCTGGAGCATGACATCAAGTTGCAAAAATATACATCATATGTTATCTTATCTTCTCTGACATGTTCAGTCCTGAAAATAAGACATCAGTAAAAGTGATCAGAGAACAGTTAATAACATGGCTGGTAGATAAGATACAATGAGTTCTCCAGAAGATCGTGATATAGAGCCATATGATTGGTTAGGTAGATTCTTTGGAAGGGGTAGCGGTGGTGGTAGTAGTAGCAGACGAACTGGTGGATTCTTTGGCTTTCCTGATATTTTCAGAGGATTTGATGAAATGAGAAGAGAAATGGAAAGAGAATTTGAAGATGCTTTTAAAAATATTCAGGTTAAAGCACCAAAAGATTTAGTAAAAGAATATCAAACGCCTGGAGGAGGAAAAGTACGAGAATATGGACCTTTCATATATGGCTATTCAATGACTGTTGGACCTGATGGTAAGCCAAAAGTACGTGAGTTTGGAAATGTTAAATCTCCTTTTAATATGGGTAGAGGAGCAGATTTCTTCACTAAACCACTTATCTCATCTGAAAGAGAACCCTTGGCAGATGTAACAACTACAGATAAAGAGGTCAAAGTAGCTGTTGAAATGCCAGGCGTTAGCAAAGAAAATATCAAGATAAATGTATATGATAATTCATTAGAAGTAACAACTACTGGCACAGAACAAAGAAAATATCACGAAGTAATCGATTTACCACCTGAAACAGATATCGAAACAGCAACATCAACATATAAGAATGGAATTCTTGAAATAACATTCAGGAAAAAAGAACAATCTAAACCAAAAGGAAAACAAATAAACGTAGAATAGGGTCACTTCTTTATTCAGCTTATTGTTATAGCATGTATTATCTTACTCTAGAAATTACGTGATTGGTATAATGTCATTTTATACTTGGTCATATATACCGTCATACACGTTCAGATGTTTAGGAAGGATATGTAAAAGAACGCGTTGAAAAATGTTATATCTGCGCGTCAATATGCTATACCTACGTATGGACGGTCATTTCAACATCCACGGAACAATGATCGCAATTACTTTGACAGTTATGATGCTTTTACTTGGACTAACTTCAACTCCTCTATTGCTAGCACGGGCTAGTCCATATGGCTCAGGCTACTCACATGGATGTGATGACGGTAAACTTGGATTTCATAAATATCTCCATACTACAGGAAATGGAATCGATTATCAGACTACACAATTTATGCAGGGATATGATAAAGGCTACAAAGCTTGCTTTAGTCCAAATGGCACTGGTGAGGATAACAAAATTCATTCTCAATCAGACACGGTAGACACATTTGTATCATGTAATAAATCACAGCACAGTATAGAATATTGTAATGGATACCGCGCAGGAGCAGTAGACTCAGATATCAATGATGATCCAGACGAAAACACAACTCCATCCAAAGTAAAATGTCAAATTGGTATATCTGGTTCAGAATACTGCCATGGATATCAACAAGGTTATGCTGATGAGGACCATGCGATGCTTTCTCCTTCGACAAAATAGGCCCATTTTGAACCAGCAGCTAAGAAGAGCTTGATTTAATACTGGTACCTACACTCCCTTTGGAAGTTTGACCTGCTGCCAATTCCACAATCGAACCACCAATATATGTAGCATCAGCTCCATTCAGTCTTATAGTATCCTGAGCTGGTGCAGGACCTATTAATCTACCATTCATTCCTATTGGTCCATCTATAGAACCACCATCGCATTGTCCTGGTATTGTGTCATCTAAGCTTGCATATTTTATCCAGGGTCCTTTTCCTCCACCAGTAAAGTCATACCAAAACTCTATGTGAACTCCATCTGATATTCTCCATTGAGCAGCCTTTATGCCAATTGGTTTTCCCTGTGGCATTGGCGGAACATTTGCATATTCATAGCCGCTGCATTGATGGAAACGGTCAAATGGTCCTTCTGTACGCAGCAAATGAAATCCGCCATCATATGGAACGGATGCCTCATAGAGTCCTGAAGCTTGATCATCATCACCATGTGAGCCTATCTTAGGAGCCCACCATGGTTTATCAGTGCAAGGGGTAGGGTCATTGTTCAGAGTAAAGATCCAAGTTGATTCTCTATCTACTAGCGAATGTACGTTAGCAATGTTGAATCTAATTCCATCTGCTTCACAATTTTCTCCTGATGTATCCATTGCAGTAAATACTCTACCTCCTGGCTTTGGGGTATAGATTTGTGTAAAGCCTGATGGCTGATTTGAAAAAGGCGTTGGAGCTGGTTTTCTATTAATTAGATATACTGATGCAAAGACAATTGCCAGTATGGACAAAACTAGTACGATATAAAAAGCACGATTCATCTACGTGGAGTCCATCTGCAGATGCCTATTTGGGCTATATAACAGTATACTGTGCGAGTGTACAGCTTCAAGATACAACATTTCTATATTCAATGTATTACTAATGAAGGCAACACAGAATACTGTTTGTCTACCACATGTTGTTGTTGCTAGTTGGTTGATTATCGCTGCCGCTGTCATCATGTTCACTTGAATCCACAACAAGCTTTTTGTGTTGTGCTGTTTACTCCTTATGTAATTCAGATTGCTGTCAAGTATATCCAACAACTGAACCTGTTCATTTAATTGAATTCCAGTTTCGCATCCATTGGAGCAATTTGATTATAGACTCAACAAGTTCTTGGCCTTTATCAGTTAAATTATACTCTACACGTGGAGGAGTTTCATTATAGGATTTTCTCTCTAACACTCCGATCCTTTGAAGTTCCTTAAGTCTGGCAGCCAACGTTTTGCTGCTAAATCCTTTCAAGGTATGTCTGAATTTGATATATCTGACTGGATTCGTAGTGCAGCACAAAGGGATTAGAATTTCAAGTGTCCCCTTTTTTGTTATTATTTTCCTAAGTTTGGCCGTCTCTTTCATAAGTATATCTGCGTCATAGCCAGTGAAATCACATGATTGTTCATTCTGTATTAAAGGCAACCTTGTTTCTGTTGTAACCGTCTTTTCACGTCTTTCAATTGTTTCCATAACTACACTTAGTTTACCTAGATTCTCTTGATAGTTTAAATAGTTTCCTTTGTAAACCATGACGATGCTGGGACAAGAACAAGAAGACAATATTAAGGAAAAAGTAAAAGAAAGATATGGAAAGATAGCATTAACGGGTAATTCTGATTGTTGCTGCATGCCTAGTGAATGTTGCAGCAATATTAATAATAATAATACTACAAATAACCAGCCTTCCCCAGTCGAGTCAGCAAGAGTCATCGGCTATGATACCAAAGATATAGAATCTATTCCTCAGGCTTCTGTGCTAGGAGTAGGTTGTGGCGTCCCAACGAAGTTTGCAGAAATTCGAGAAGGCGAAACCATAGTAGACTTGGGATCTGGTGCAGGTATTGATGTATTTTTGGCCGCAAATAAAGTCGGAAAATCAGGCAAAGTAATTGGTGTTGATATGACGGATGAAATGTTGGAAAAAGCAAAGAAAAATGCTAGTAACAACGGCTATACCAACGTAGAGTTTGTGAAGGGGGATATCGAGAGGAGAATTCCTGTTGAAGATAATACTGCAGATGTTGTCATAAGCAATTGTGTTATCAACTTAACTTCTGATAAAGTGGCCACATTTAAGGAAATTCACAGAATATTGAAGAATGATGGCGGAAGAATGTTGATATCTGACTTGGTCACTGATAGAGAAATAGCAGAAGACTCGATCAATCCAGAAAAATGGTGTACCTGTATTGATGGAGCACTAACAAAGGAAAAGTATCTAGATAGCATTAGACAAGGCGGATTCCAGACTGTCGAGGTATTAGAAGAAAGACCATACATTGACGATCAAGTGGATAATGAAAAAAGAAGGATTTCTAGTCTCGTGATAAAAGCTGTAAAAAATCAGGCTACAGTGCAGGACGTAGCAAAGTCGCATAAAAAATAACATTATTCAAACCTATCTTGGGATGTCAAGAAAATCAATTTACATAGCAAATTGTGATCTGGATCAAAACTAGTAAAGTTATTGTGGTAACTATGACAATGATAGGACATTTGCAGTCATTTGTAGACTTGGACTACACCCATCATACCACCGTCCCCATGAAACAGAACATGACAATGGTATACGAATTTCCCGGTGAAATCCTTAAACTGAATACGTATTACCACTTCACCGTGCGCGGGAACTACCACTGTATCTTGTAAACCATGAGCATTATATGGCTGGCCGTTTACTGAGATCACTTGAAAGTCGTTTATGTGAATATGGAATGGATGCTCGTCAGGGTAGTCTAAATTTTTGATTGTCCACTGCTCAACATCACCAAGATGAACATATTCATCTACTCGTTGAGGATCAAATACCTTGTTGTTTATCATATAGATGCCATCTTTATCATTCGATGAGAAAGCAATTGTACGATTATATGCTACTGGTACATGGCTGAGATCATCTACCGGAGATAGACTTGATGGTAAGGATAGTGGGTGTAGTATAGGTGCTCCTTGTACATTGATTGTTGCCAGTCTTACTTGCGGACAGACTACACATCCCTGCTCATAAGATAGCGCCGTAAGAGGATATGATCCTGGCGCTCCACCTGTGACCAGCACTTCGTATCGCTTACCTGATGGAAGTAACAGCTGCTTTGCATCCCAAACATGCCATACGGGTTTACCATCCTCAGCAATGACATGAAAGACGTGGCCGGGTAGCACAATGCTGTAGAAAAGTTCAGGGCCTATATTGGCTAGATGCCAGAGTTGTGTCTCACCAGGTGCAATGCTTGTATGTGGATCGATTTGGCCATTGACTGTGCGCTGCGAAGCCACACCAGGACCTTTCTCTATTTCAAAATCCTTCATGGCAAATGTCCTCTGATTGATATGTTGTAGCGATACAGGCAGCAAATTCTCAAGTCCATTGACAATAATCAGACCCGACATTCCATTAGATACCTGTTCGTATGAGAAATGATGTAGATGAGGATGGTACCAGAACATCCCTGGCTGATGATTGGCTGGAACATTGACTACATAATTTGCTGTTTCCCCTGCAGCCACCTCACGGAATACATTGTCAGCATAACCTGATGGCGATATATGCATCCCATGGAAGTGCAAGTTGGTTGGCTCGTCAAGTTTGTTGACCAATTTTAACTCAATTCGGTCGCCGGGGTCTACACGTAGCGTAGGTCCTACTATGGAGTTGTTATAAAGCATAGTTGTAAATGCTTTCCCATTTAGTTCGCTTTGCTGCTTCGTGGCAATAATAGTGGCCCGCAATAGCCCACCATGGCTCCATATCACAGAAGGTTCAGACAAAGTTGGCTGTGCAGATATGATCCTATATCCGACTAGACTACCTGAGACAAGTACAACAAGAAAAACAAGTGATGCTGAAAGAGTTATCGTGGATAGATGAAAATTCATTGCATACGATATTCGACTGGAGATATATAAGAAATCCCATCATGTAAGTAATACACAACTAGCACAAAGCAGCTAGTTCAGCAAATGTACGTGTGGATAGGAATTAGGAAGATATCATTATCCAAACCCACCTCTTTGTATATTGAAGTGTCCCCAGAGTCCGACGCTCTCCAGTTTTGCCAAGCATAATACGTTAAGGCCCATGCGAACTTGGTGCAAATATCGCAGTTGTACAGTTATTTGAATATGGGCCTGTTTCATTTATATTTTCCATAGCTGACAAGATTATCTGATAAACATTGTCGGCTATGGCATGGTGCATCTAAATTCGATATATCCATTTTTTTGTAGCCAGCAAGTTAGTAAGTAATTCAATACGATAAACCGCTCTCCCTAAAGTCTTTGCATATTTTGTCTAGATTCTCTGTTACCTCATATCTATCCTCCGCATCATCAGCGGTAGACTCTTTTTGTTGTTTTGCTATGATTCCATCATTTACTAATTCACGAATAATTGCTTCGATTATTGTATTGTACACCAAATAGTCCTCTGATTCAAATACTTGACGTCCAAAACCTAATTCCTTATTTGATAAATAAGCCTGTAATCGACTTTGGGAGAATAGTTTATGCGGAATAAACACTCGTGATCCATTCTTTAGAGTTTCAGAGCACAAAATCCTATAAAATGCCTGTTTGATTGTTGTAATGTCTCTGTCTACTAAAATCCTTTTAATATCTTCGTTCAGTATCTGTTTCTTATTATCAATCATATTTTCGAAAACAAGCTAGTAGTATGCATATTTAAAAGTGGTACATATAATATGTAACTGATTTTAGGATCGTTTTTACTATAATTTTCGATGGCCTTTAGAATGGGATAACTGTAATGATACTTATTTGGGAATTATATGAGAAAATTTCATAGGTCTGCTTCCTAACGATGAATCAGCGAAGCAGATATAGTCCATAACTAATAAACGTATATGTGCAATTGGTATTACTTCAGATTAAAAAATCAGAATGGTCAATCCCGTCTCATCCGTTGCTTGAAGTAGCTGAAAATAGATAAGTCAAAGAGCTTACTGCAAATTATAAATATCTTTTGCAAGGTGCAAGTTCTGTGGTTGTTGATTTTCCGCTAAAAATAATTCAAAACAAGATTATGTATTTATTTTCACTTTTGTACTCTCTTGTATTCATGAATCAGAAAAAAATCAGCAGTAGTCTTTATGAATCAAAGACACGTTTTACTATAAGAGAAATAGACAATCTCAATTTCAATAAAAGGAAGCTGATATATGAAAATATTGATAGCTGAGGATAACAAAGATATCTTAGCATTATACAAAAGGGCGTTAGAGGAGCGCGGTCATCGAGTCGTTATTACAGATAATGGTCAATGCTGCCTTAACATTTATCATAAGGAACTACAAGAAATAACTCTAAACACAAATCCATCACATCATGTTCAGCCCTTTGATGCTGTAATATTAGATTATAAAATGCCAAAAATAAATGGCATGGAAGTTGCAAAAGAAATACTTGCTATTAATCCACATCAGAGAATAATATTTGCTTCCGCTTATGTGGAAGAGACTTTAATAGATTCTATCAAGCAGTTAAATCAAGTAGTAGAACTACTTCAAAAGCCATTTGGACAAGATGTGTTAATAGATACAATTGAAGACAAGGAAATTTATTTGGAATTGCAGAAGCTAAATGTGAATATAGATGAAATCAAAGCTGCTAATTTTAGGCATGAGCAGTTAAGAAAAATGTTAGATTTTCTGAAGAAATCTTATGAAAAAAGCCGGTAATCTAGTGTTAATGCCTCACATTTCATCCCCATCGTATCAATCGATCAATCAATGAATCGATATACACCCATCAGTTCATTCATTACGAATAGGTAAATAAAGCTAAAATCTGAAGGGCGCGTTTTACGAACAAAAATTGAACTCGAAAATTAAAGCAAATAACCTGCTATCAAATATACGCAGGTGTTTCAGCTAGTTTGTTAGCATGCATCAAAGAACCACCCATTTGGTGGACGCAATAAAATTTCTTTTTTGAAAAAGTTAGCAGACTGATAATGAACTCGATAGCATGGATTAAATTTTAGTATATCCCAACTATGGTAACAGATAATATCATTTGTAGGCCATGGAACATCAATAACCAAGATATATAAAATGTGTTGTATTTAGCTTATGTATATTTGTCTTGGCTGAGGAAATCCAATTTACAGGTAATGCACATAATTGCTGTATATGCTTTGTTGATGTAGTAGATTCCACTAGAATCACCACTATCGAAATTACAGATCCCGAGAAAGTAAAAAAATTTTATTCTATATTTATTAACACCATGGCTTTAATATCTAGAAACTTTGGTGCAAATGTAATTAAGACTACAGGTGACAGTTTGATATATTATTTTCCAGAAACTGTAGATTCTCCTGATAATACATCTGCATTCAAAAATGTTTTTGAATGCGGTCTTACTATGTTATCTGTTAATTCAATAGTAAATGCAAAGTTGCAAAAGGAAGATGGCGGCGGATTGCCAAACCTCTCATACAGGATTAGCGCTGACTATGGTAGAGTTGAAATAGCCACCTCATTAACGTCTGCAACCGAAGATTTGTTTGGTTCAACAGTGAATTTGTGTGCTAAAATAAATTCAAAGGCAGAACCAAACAGCATGGTAATAGGGAATCATCTCTATCAAATCACAAACGCCTCATGTGGCGATGACTATAATTTTAATAAAATAGACGAATACCCGATCGGCGGTAATTCTATCAACAATCATCAATATTCTATATATTCTATAATAAGTAAAGATGAAAACAGTAATGATCGTCGGATGAAACTGTATAAGAATATGCTATGATAAGACTATATTATACCACATCTAGTTGAGCTTTTAGGATCGTTATATTCAATATCTTGATAAGGAAATGAATGGATATATCACTATGGGTGCAGTATTCAGGACAAAGGACCTGCCAGATGGCTGGAGAAAAAGAGTCCATGAGTCTATAAAAGATTCCTCTCCAGACACTAAAGATGGCGTTACTGAGATGATGGATTCGGTGGAAGGTAAACGATCAGAAGAACAATTAGGGCATGATAAAGCTGAAAGCTTGACGAAAAAGACAACCAGAAGAGAGGTACAATCTAAATAAATCAACCCGTGAACTGCAGAATAAAGGAAAGATTATTTCCAGAGGATGCAGCTTATTTGATTAACTTGTGATTTAAGTCGCGTATTAGCATGGGCTATATGCTTTAGTTAATGTTGCAGAAAACGTAGTATTTGTATGTCATTTAAATACATTGGATGCATCCTCTTCTCCTTGCTTAACTAAGCTCAGTTTGCTTCTGGCATAAATAAAGTCACGTGTTTTTCCAAAATAACTATTTGTAATTTGTATTTTCTATCCTTACTACCTTAGTTAGCATGATTCCGCTTTTCATAAGATCCTGAAATGTTCTATTTCTTCCTGTATTAGCATGCGTGTTCTTTGATTTTGTATTTTTCAGGAAATTTTCGTAATCGCTCTTTCAGTTTGCGTATTCCAATCAATCTAACAAAAGTAATAACACATTCTTTTGATTAATAATAAGAAGTTTCTACTGAAGCTAATTAGTAGCATTATGTCATAGAAGATTCAACATGAATAAGGTCGAGATCGGGATATTCTTTGTACTGGCGGTAGCAGCAGTTACAGTTACAGCGGCAGCTACAACAATAATACTTACTGCACAACCAGCACATGCCTCATGTATAACTGGTAAAAGCGGTGCTACAATTTGTAGTGGCGGGTCAGCCAAAGGTGCTTCCGGTAGTACAATATCAAACGGGTGTGCTACAGGAGTAACAGGGAAGACGGTCTGCTAACCAAGTACCTTTCTTTTTTTGTAAGGCAATTTTTGCTGCTACTTTACTAGTGAACATCATACAGATCATTCATATTCATACTGTACAGACTATGAAGAATATCATTTATTAGATAGGCATTATTCAACAGTAACGTATTGATATACATGACAAAAATTACTGCAATAAAATCAGTTTTGAGTCTTATGTTGGTGTTGATGTTATCAATCATCATCATGACAGGAGCAAATTCCTTTCATATAGCATTGGCACAGCCAATGATGCTGGGCGGCAATAGTGTGGGCATGGGAAATGATGGCAGCCCTGCAATGGATTTTAATAATCCTATGAGCTTTGCAAACAAAATATTCAATGCTTCGTCTCTATATGGTTCTGTAGGCATAAGCATGGTCAAGGGAGTCAAAGTCACATCAATAAACCTTTTAGAAAATAATGAAATATCTGTTACATTAAGACATTCTCCAGCAGCAGCAGCAGCTGCTGCAGATACGTCCGATAATAGCATAAGTGCAGCTACAACGTCTGCACCAACACCACCACCAGCACCGCCATCACGTGTTACAGTTACCGCAATAAGAGCACCACTTAACCTTAAAGACTTGATATCACTTGCTGCTGCACAATCCAGTAGGACGGGTGGTAATATGAGTAATACAATGAGTAACTCGATGATGATGGGCGGAGGAGGCCCTATGCAAGCATTTGGAGGAGCGGGAGCAGCAGCTGCAGGTGGTGATAATAATAGTACAAATCAGTTCAATCCGATGGCATTTCTAACCGGCCTTCAAATAGGTAGTAGTAGTACAGTGGCTAATGCGGATTGGAAGCTACCACAAACAGTCAGAATGGGACTGACAAATATGCTGGGTAATAATAGTAATAATAGCACAGCAGCTTCGACTGCTGATTTCATTATAGTATCAGTGATACCATATACCGGTACATCAACGACGACTAACCCATTAAGCTGATCAGCATTGAATTAAACCCTCTTTTTGTTTGGTGATTAAATGAAGCTTATCCTCAGAATGTACTACGTAAATTAAGCATTAAGCATCGGAGAGAATTAAGGGGCAGAATTCTCTTCTAGCAAATTTTTGAAAGGTATGTATACTACATTTCACTTTAAACTTGGTTAACTATGTTAATCATTGCCTAAATAATACAAAATAATTGAAGGACTATACATATATGATAGATAATAACAATAATTACAACAAGGATCTGAATCTATCTTTGTCTTGTTCTTCACCACCTCGATATGGCATATTGAGTCTAATAGACACGTTTATTGAACAAATATTTCATATAAGAAAGATACTATTAGGAGTTAGTATTTCTGCAGTAATCATGGCCCCTATAGCAATAGGGCTTTCAGTATACTTACTACGACATCCATCATTTATTGCTATTCTTG
>DATFDI010000022.1:0-6012 GCA_035252175.1 Nitrososphaeraceae archaeon | reverse complement strand
AGAGATAAGACGGCATGATATCCCAGCTTTCATTAAGCAATTTCAGACTCAGCTTCTATATACTCTATTTGACTGCAAAGATTCATCTGAAATACTAACAAAAGGATATGAAAATGCTCTTTTACTCGTTACTCAGGCTATCGATACCATAATGACTGGTGAAGGCCTTGATGATAAGGACCTTATCATTTCTAAACTGCTCAGACAGGATATACAAAAGTACAGGAGCTTATTTCCACATGTATCTGCAGCTATTCAGTCAAGAAGGTATCCTTTGAAAGGTGAGACAATCCAGTACATCTACACAGATTCAAAGCATAACAATCCTCTTTGCAGAGTGACACCAATAGAGAACTTTGCTTCTCTTCCTCAGTACGATAAGGAAAAATATAAAGAAATGATACTTGATGCAGCAGAAACAGTTCTAGGGTATTTTGGTTTTAACAGGAGTGCTTATAGCAATATTAAGAAAGGAAGACGGAAGTGGTATGAAGAATTAAGAGAGGAAAGAACAAGAGATATAGAAACTGAGATGATTTAATATCAGGTGTAATCTGAACTAATTGAGATTATGACACATATGTTGCTGTTTTCTCTCGAGTTCTTGCAACCTTGTAGATATAGCCATAAGTTGTGATGTAGATTAGTGGTGAACTTTCTATGTTTACCGCAATTTTGGTAGATTAGTGATGTGCAATCTCTACATACAAGAAATCATGCTCTTCGGAAAGCCAAAAGTAATCAAAGTAGCAGATAAACTAGGTGCGCAATATTGGTATGGTTTTTGTTGAGGCTTCTAAAAAGGAAAGGAAAGTGGTTACCTGTTTTGGTTTATTCTATCCTATTCAGTGAGTATGCCCCTCTTCTAAAGGTATGATTTCATTGACTCCAATTGTTACTCCGCTGCTCGCAGGAAATGTTATTGTTTGATTAGATGGATTTTGGATAGCTATATCTGTTTGAGTCACATTTCCACCACCAGTGTCTGAGCCAATATCTACATGATATACACACATATCTCCAGGCTTGGATAATTCTTTTATAAATTCAGTTTCCATAGGCTTTACATCAGGAGCTTGTCCAACAAGTACATTTACTATGGGCTTTGAGCTTGAATCACATGGTATATGTAATGCTATATGTCCATTACCTATCTTGTATGGTGTTGAATCATAGAGATGCAAAAATCCCATTCCAGGAATTGATTTTCCTTCTAAAAGTATTGTAACTGTGTCTCTTGTTACCGTAGCAGTTTTATTTGTCGTGCTGCCACCACCTCCACCTTCTGTTCCTGTCATGTTCATGCCACCTGATGATGTCTCATTAGTTCCCTGTGCTAATGCCGTTTTAATGCTATTACTGCCACCAGCTATGAATGTCATAGATGCTACAACTGCAGCTAAAAAACCAAATAAGAGTAATCTAGTTTCGTTGTTTTTTTTATTTCGCATGGCAAGCTATCGATGACTATTATATATAAGTTTTATAGTACAATTATCGAACTCAATAGTTTGCTATATTCTACGAATGTACTATTAGATTTTTATTCAAGTAACCCAAACCTAACGTACAAAATAACAATGAATAGACAGTCTTCATCTATGCATATCATCTTTGGAACATTATTAATAATCTTGATTGCTTCCTATATTACTGCTACCACATTTTTTTCTAATCATATTGCATATGCGCACACATTTTCAGAAAATGAAAATGCTCTGTTTCTTACACTAGTAAAACAAATAGAAGCCCAAATATCGCTTGCACAAAATAATTTTCATGCTAATCCCAAGTTAGCCGAACAATATGCAAGTAATGCTATAGACCTACTGAATCAATATGACCCTGTGGTCAACCAAACATGGACCAGTCAAATTTCAGAGAGAAACTCCAGGGTTGCAAATGAACTAACATCTGCTTTGAATAGCTTAAAATCATCTGCTAATTCTGCTAATTCTCGTAATGATGTAAAACCACAGATTGATAGAATAAATGGACTTTTGGGCGAGGCTGTGTCATCACGAGTACCCAAAGAAGCATTGAATAACTCTACAACCCATGCTCTAGTTCTAGCTAATCTGGCGAATGAGGTGTATTTTAGCTATGGAAGAGCGCTTGGACAATCCCAGTCATCTATGACAAATATGGCTGGAATGGCTATGGCAGAAAAGGAGGCGTCCCCTTCCTCTATGAATACAAATGTAGCAACGGTCCAAAATAATACTAGTACTTCCAACACTTCAAATATGGCTATGAACAGTATTGACATAAAGAACGTGACTGAATATCAAACCGCTCAAGCCCTAGCTGGCATAGCGAAAGATGTATTCAGTAAGAATTTAAAATCAGCATCGCCATCTACAGTAAAAGTTGCTAATACCAACATTGAAAATAACCTCAACCAGCTAAAGGCTGCAATAGATAGCAAGGCACCTTTTATGGATGTAATGAAAATAGTACATATACAACTACATCCAACTCTTATAACAGATTATCATTTGCAGCTACAAAGTACAATGCATTAATATGTTCTAGCTTATATGTTAATGAACATCCTAAGTAAGGAACAATATTACAAGTAGCTATTGTCTAAAGCGGTTACATTTGCAAATGTGGATTTGTTATAACTGATATGGTTGCTGTTTCCTTTCAAACTTGTTGTTGGGGTATATTGCAATGGACAATGACAAAGCTATATGTCCTATATGTAAGAACAAATTAAAGGAACATTCGGAATTGCAAGACAAAATATGTAATATGATAATAATAAAACAATTTGCAAATAACTGTCCAGGTTTCGATATTCAGTTTAGACCTTTCTTTGAAAAAGAAGAACATTAGATTAATTATTTAATGGACATAATCCTCTGCCCAACAATATCAAGCACCTCTATCCCTGTCCAGACCAATAGCCATTATTTATTAAGACTGCAACTTAATTTTTGAAGCTAGATAGAGACCTTCCATATCGTGTATTCCCCTGCAATATGAGGCATGACTCTGTCTGCTGCCATATATGTTCACAGCTGTTGACAAGTATAGGCTACATTGAATTATTTTAGTCTGTAAATACCAAGAGATTATATGAGACTCGACTATTGACCTAGTTACAATGAATTCTAAGAAGACTTCCTTAACTTTAGGAATGGCTACAGCGTTAACATTAGGTATAGCGATTATGTTTGCTTCCCCATTATCTGCAACAACAAATATGGGTGGGGGTATGATGATGTCTCCACCATCATCACCAACATATTCCTCACCACAGCAGTCTGGTGGAATCTCTGCTCAAAATACCATTCTCCAACCAGGACTATATGCAAGAGGAACAATTGCAAGTCTGCAAAATGACAAGGATGGAAAACCAGCATGGATTGTTTCTGGTTTATGGAGAGGTAGTTTAACGAATATGAGCTCTACTACTGCAATGATGTCATCATCTAGTGCAAATACCACAACAACAAGCAAAGGTAATCTGCCAACTGCAATGTTTAACGCAGTATTTAATATGGTAATGCTAAACGGAAGCGCTTTACATGAACATCAGATGTCTAACTTTACGCTGACAAGTATGTCCATGCCAGACAAAAAAACTGTTGTATACAACGGAACTGCGACAATAACGATGAAAGAAGGTCCTGTCAATGATGTACGTATAAGTGTCAGAACACTAAGCGACAACGCAATAAGTATTTGGGTAGACCCAGCAAAGACAATGAACCACTTTGGTAATACGCCAATATATGGCACTATTACACAAGAGGTTCTTATAAGAAAGTAAAGAGAAGCTAAGAAAATAAAAAATTAATCAATCACATCTTTTTCTTTCTTTCATTTTCTCTTATAGTATTACCATCTTCTTGCTTGCTGTAGAGATAACCAATAAATGATTAGCTTGTTTTAGTATGAGGCATGGTAAGAATCTCTGTTGTCACTCTACCTCCATTAGACGATAACAGTTGGAGATATGAAGTAAAAATAACTGAGAGTGATGGAAGTGGTTCTAACACAACCCATCAAATTACTATGAATAAGGACTATTATATGGATATGACAGAAAGAGGACACATAATTCCTGAAGAGTTTATTAAGAAATCATTTGAATTTTTGCTGCATAGAGAATCCAAAGATTCTATACTGCAACAATTTGACGTAGCTATGATTAAGGATTACTTTCCCGAGTATGAGATAGAAATGAAGAAAAGCAACAAACTCCACTAATCCAGCTTTTAATTAAGAAGTTGAACTTATTCGTTTCCTAGTTTATCTGTACCGTAGTGGTGCTATACCAGCAGGTAGTATGGCAGCCATCTATGGAATAGGTTGGTACAAGGATAGAAGAAGGCAAAACAGAAGATTAGCTAAAAAATCTTACAACCTTAATAGCAAATACTGAATTCGATTGATACTAAAGAAATCATAGATAATGTTTTCTATGTATTTAACATACTTACGTGATTTTCCAGATAGACAATTGCCTAAAACAATTTATCTCTATCTACTTCACAGCTCTCTTGCTTCTATGAATGCAAAATCCCCTCTTTCTCATCCTCTTTTTCTTCTTGTGTTATTAGATATAGATTCAGTAAATGGCACAGCCACGATACGTCTATTATTAATCTTCATCTCGTAACCACCACTACTACCAAGATATTGCCAATTAGTTAATTTTCGATTATAAACATCATATATACATGGTAAATCATAAATGGGGGTTTTCGCATCCACATTTCTCATCCTTTTTTGGGCTAGCTGAATATGTATGTTTTTATCTCTTTCTTTCTCATATATACCATATACAATCAATAATACAAAATCAAATAGAATTGTTGTAAAGCAACGTGCACTATCATCCAGAATATGGTATTTGACACTGTGTATATTAGTATGAAATAGTGTAAACATGCTGATGGAGAAGAAGAAATACAATAAAACACTACATGGTCTAGTGATGTCAGCTTTAATGCTGTCAACAATACTAGTTTTCAGTATATCATTTAATTGGCAAGGAAACTCTATGCAGCTAGCACCCATAGCAAAAGCACTATACGGTCAGTCGCCTGTCAAGCCCCAGACATCAGGTACTACAGCTGCAGCATCTTCATCTTCATCTAACACAATTCAATTATCAACAAAAGAGGAATCACCAGGTATATACAGATGGATAGGTGTCAATACTGGAACAATAAATCCAACGTTAAAGATTCCAACAAATATGAACAGTACAATAAAAATTCAAAACCCTACTGATACAAAGCATGAATTAATCATAGACACAGGTTCAGATGTACTGCCATCAAGCGATGATATAAATCCAAATAGTTCAGGCCAATTATCTTTCAAACCGACTGCTGTTGGTACATTCACGTACCATTGCGCATATCATCCTTTTACAATGAAAGGAACAGTACAAGTAGTATCTGGTCAATAAAAGAGATAGATTCGCTCTTTTTCTTATAGTTCTCTCATAGGGAGTGTACAAAAGAGATTGTGAGGCAGAATCTAAAATTATGCTAAAGGTGATACCGAACTTAGTCACATATTATACTTACCACTTTTAAATATGCATACCTACTAGCTTCTTTTCCATTCATACATAGGAAGCTAGTGGATTCTATAAATAGATTGAATTATAAATTATGCATTAAAGTTAGAATCACAGCTGTTATAATATACAGATGTGATTTGATATTGTAATAGGAAATAGGGTTGTGTGGTTCGTATGACCTTGTTGTTCTATTCTTTCTTTTTTGTTATAATTTGGTTCAGCAATTTGGACTCATGATGCAGACATAAAGATAGACTAGCAGCAGATTTCAAGTGTTCTAAATTCAGCAAGATAACAAAAGCAAGTAAGCGAAATCATTCTCGCCCTGTTTATGGATATACTGGTAGACCAACATTCTTTCTTTTATATATTCAATGCTCTTATAACTATGATAACCCTTGCCTTGACAAATGAAAATGATGAAGCTCAGGATATGAAGAATATCAGCTTCGATACAGAAAGAA
>DATFDI010000021.1:0-3057 GCA_035252175.1 Nitrososphaeraceae archaeon | reverse complement strand
AACTGGTCTCTTTTTTCTGATGCTGAAGCCTTTATCATAGCTGTATATTGGCCTGACCTTGCTTGATCTTCTTGTACATTAAGAGTTATTTGAGATTTGTTTATCGGATATTGCTGCATATCAATTCTCTGTGGATTAGCTATGTATGTTACTCCCCTAAGCCCAGAATCGCTCATTCCTATAACTGCAATCTCAACTTCTGAAAGAGATAAAGAAGCTGGAGAAGTGGAAGCGTTCTTATCATCAGTATTTAATAAGGCTTCTACACTTTTAGATTCATTTGGCTTAAGAATTATAGGAGAATTGTTAGCACTGCTATTATTATCACCAGCTATTTTCATATTAAGTGGAATAGGTATACTAGTATCGAGATAAGCCACCTTGTTTGATGCCCATTCAGTAAACCAGACTTTCTTTTCGTCATCAGAGAGTGCAACAAATAATGTAGTAGAAAGTGGACCAGTTGGGATATCATATTCGGTCATTTCGCCAGATTCGACGTTTATTATAGCTATTCTGTTTCCACCATGTTCTGGAAAGTAAATTTTCTTTTGTGATTTGTCTTTTACGATTTGACCTGGAAGTGTTGTAGGATATACTTGTGATGGAGAGGTCCAATAGGATACATATGATGATGATTGAAAGGGATTTGAGTTAATATCGCCTCCTAATGAAGAAACTACCCTGCTAGAGCCATGGTCTGAGAAAAATATCCTTTGATTTACTTCAGCTGATGTCCCATTAGACTCATCTACTATTGCTATACCAAATGGAGAAAATGTGTCATGCGCTGGAAGCGTAATATAAGACATACCGAATGAAGTACGACTTGGAACTACTGCCCATGGCTCAACACGAAGGATATTATGGGAATAGGACATTGTTACCCAAAGCACACCTTTATTGTCAAATGTAAGGAAGGTAGGGCCAGTATTTTCACCAGTTGGATATTCTGTAATTTTATTTGATATAGTATCAAGGCTTGCTATTTTGTCGCCAGTAATTTCTGCAAACCATATGGTTTTACCATCTGGAGACAGAACAATTCCCATTGGGCCTGCCTTTGGTGTTGGTATGCTGAAAAGCTCAACTTTACTGCTGTTAGCAGTATTATTATTGCTATTGCTACTGCTACTATTATTTACATCTAATTTTCCAATAGAATTTGTTCTAGCATCGGTAAACCAAATGACATTTCTGCTATTATCATACAATATTTGACCTCCAGCCAGATTTATGATAAAATTATCTACTGTTGTGTTTCCTTTAACATTATATTGAGTGGACTTACTGGTTGCTATGTCTAACTTAATTATCGTACTTGATTTATCTGTTGAATGATAAAACCAAGCATTTCCTTGAGAATCTGTAGTAATCCCTTTTAAACCACGTTCTGTCAAGGGAACTGGAAATTCCTTGATGAAACTACTTTGTCTGTTATATGTTACCAAGTCTTTCAATGTAATTGGGCTTTGAGCCTTTGCAGGTTGTTGGAGGAAAAATGGAAAAGAAGAAAAATCAAAAGAAAAGATGAGTAAGGATGAAATAATGAGCGAAGATAAGATTATAAAAAGAGCAGGGTACCTACTAAAAGCCTCTTGTGTCTTCATTATGAAGATTAAGCGTCGTCATTCTCTACTTTAGTCTTTGCCTTTACATTTGTAAAGGATTTCTGGTACTTTGCTCCATATGCATTATACTGGTCTATATTGCAAATTTTGTATATTCTGCTATCCTATTATTCAACGAAGACTTTAGCTCAATAAATGAGTCACATTTATGTATGTCGTCTTCTATTTTTCTCGAACGATGGCTGCAGCATATGCAGAAAACTACACCTCAATATAACCCGACTTTGCTTAGAATGGGTGCAATTGCATTCATTGTAGGTGTAGTTATAGTAATTGTATCTACCATGCTCCATCCGTCAAGAGAAGATCCAGCTAACCATCATCTTGTGTTTATGGAGTATACTAATAGCGATTCATGGATAGCTATCCACATAGGACAGTTCGTAGGAGGAATAATGGTCTTTGGCTGGGGGTTTGGAGTTCTTCATTCGTTACTAGTGCGCTCAGAATCGAGCACAACATCTGCACTATCTTGGATAGGCTTTGCAGTTGCAATAATGACAGCTAGCGCTATCGCCATTCTTCAGGCCATCGATGGAATTGCACTCAAGATGGGAGTAGATTCTTGGATCGCTGTTCGTGCTGAAGAAAAAGATATGATCTTTCGAGCCGCAGAAGGAATTAGGTGGATTGAATATGGCACTAACAGCATCTTTCGCATTCTACAGGGGACCGTGGCAGCAATATTTGGTCTCGCAATTGTAAAGAACATACTTCTCAGCAGATGGATCGGTGGGGCTGGTGTTATTGTAGGCGCTATGAGCATTATTGTGGGTATAGAAGTAGATTATGTGGGTTTTGGATATAGCAACTTCGCCGGTCTACGTGGAATTTCCTCAATAATCTATTTCATTTGGATAGCGATTCTCGGTGCTTTTATGTGGAGAAAGACTTTAGCAAGTAAGGTATTGCATTAGAAGTCCCAATATGATAATGGAAAAAACAGAAAGGGCATTATTCAGGGTAGTTGGAATGTATTGTACATCGTGCAAGCCAATTGTAGAGAAGCAATTGAAGAACGAACAAGCACTCAAAAATTGACATTGATTATATGACAGACAGCATTATAGTTGAATTTGATCCATCTTTAATAAGTAAACAGGAAATAAAAGAAAGCTTGAAAAATCTGGTTACAAGTTTGTTAGAGTAGCAAGCGCAAAGTAACTATGTTAAATGCACCAGAATAAATTGGTGTATCTATAATATCCATATTTGAGTTCATGATCATTTACTAGCTGCTTGCAAAGAATAAGCCTTTTTGAGATCCTTGTCAGTATAGATCTCTTCTCTTTTTGGTTTTTTATTCGCAAACCTTGGTTTATATCTTCCAAGCAGTATGGAATTTCCAACTACTGTTACAGAACTCATTGCCATTGCTAAGCCTGCAAGCATAGGAAGCCATCCAAATATCCCAACACCCATAAAA
>DATFDI010000020.1:0-26830 GCA_035252175.1 Nitrososphaeraceae archaeon | reverse complement strand
GAAGATGTTGCCGTACCTGCAGCTAACTCTTTAATTATTGCACAAAAAATCCCTGGCTCTTGGCTTGTACAGATTCAAGGCGCTGGACATGGATTGATGTATCAATATCCTAATAAACTCAGCAAAGTATTGCAAACATTTCTTACGGCAACAACGCCATGAAGTCATGAATACTACCAATTGTATTTATTAGATATTCACGGTAAGTAATGATGCTTGTATATAAGGAAAATATAGTTTGATTGATTAAATGTTGGAGATAAAGAATGAAGATAAGACTCACTTTTCTGACAACATTATCAGGTCTCCGAATGATTTACCATTATCATTGCTCACTCTCATAACAGGTTCATTCATTGTTTGATTTCTCTCCCACCAGCTAACAAAGACATTACTTCCTGCAGCTGCTATTTGTACGTCCTGTGAATCAGAATTAGGAGTATTGCTCAAGTTCATCTTACTGCCAAATGTCTTTCCGCCATCACTAGAAGCTTTGAACATCACTTCATCGTTACCTGTCTTGTTAGACCACCATGCTATGTAGACATTATTATCTCCTGATGTAGCAATGGGCGCCTTGGCTTGTGGTTTCAATTCTTGAGCAACTGCGTGTACTTTTTGAATTGAAATTGTTGTTACTGCTACAGCAACCATAACTGCTGCCATAATAACGATTCCTATGTTTGTTCTGTGCATATGTATCCCCGAATTTCAAAAAAGACAAGAAAGATTTAAGGATTCTAGAAAAAAATCGTACCTTGTTTACGGCTGTAATTTTCTTCTATGAAATTTTTGGTAGATGTGGAAACGATGTATAACTGTATGAAATCCCATGTAGACAAATGTACGGGCGGATGTAGACAAAATATGCTCTCTTCTAGACAAATTTACGAGTAAAAGCTGAGTTTGTAGACAAATTCCTGCATTTGAGCACAGAAACAGTGCGAAGTGCGGGATTTTTCGCTTCAATAATTTTTTATATATAAGTAATCAATATCACATTAAGCACGCTTGTGAATACAATATGAATAATATTCACTAATTTTTCACATCCATACATTGTGTTGACATCTTTTTAAACTGGAATTAATAAATATAGATTATAATGAATGTTAACGACATTACTGAGTCGAATACGCAGGAAAATGACGTCAATCCTAGATCTGGTATTACACTTAATAAGTACAGAAGTCAAATTGCCTGGCGAAGAAGTAAAGTAAAAGAGCTCCTAACTAGAAATTATACCCAATATGAAATCGCTAATTTACTTCATATAAGCCAGCCTACAATCTCAAGGGACATAGAATACATACAAAAAGACATAAGGAAAACCGAAGAAAATTATGGTGAGCACCTATTTGAAATATACAGAAATACGCTTTTGGGTGTAGATGAGGCTATAAAAAAGCTCTGGACAATCGTTGATTCGCCGAAGACAGAAGCTAAAGAGAAAGTAAAGGCAATTACGTTGATGAGAGAATATTACAGAGAAAGGCTTGACTTGTTACGATCTGAGCCTGGTCTAGTACAACATAAAAAAACTATGGAATTGGCAAAGCTGTCCCAGTACCAATCACGCAGACAAAACTTGATTTAATTAGTTAGCCTAGTTTTTAACCGAGCAGACTGGCAAAGACACCTCCTTCGTTTCGATCGATAGATTAACATATCATAATCATAGATCTAGAACTTATTGCTAGTACCAAACTATGCATTAGGCATGATGAAGATACAAAAAAGCAAATTCGATTATATAATGTGCTGAACATCATGCAATGGGAATGGGACCCTGTGGTGATGGTGGTGGTCTAGGTTTTGGCAATAGAGGTATCAGTACAGATCCACAATCTATGTCTCCCTTTTCTAAGGTTTCAATTTGTAGTTGTTCAAGAACTTTTTGTAAAAACTCTATTTGCTCATCAAAACTGTATTTATTTTTGTTCATTTCTTCCTGAATTGTATCCATATATCCATCTATCTCTTCTATCTTACAAGTATCATGTTTTAGCTCCTCTCTTATCTGTTGTTTTAAATTGCCGATCTTAGATATTTTATCGGATAATATATTGGTTTTAAAATTTCCATTTTCGCTACAGCCAGGCAAGTCAGAATGATTTTCACATGTCATTAGGGTACAACGAGCAGGGCCGTTTTGATATTCGTGATTTCCTTCAAAAAAGTATCCTGGAGGACAATGAAAATCTGGATCAATTTCAGGATCCGGTGCATCAAAGCCTGGAGGATTTGGTTCTGCTCTTGTTGATACTAGAAATAGTGGAGTAAAAATCAATAAACCTACAGTATAGAGCAACAACAACACTAAGCAATTGAAAATGCTGATTAGAATCCATCTCCATTAAACAGGTCATATACCTTAACAGCACTATAGGTAATTCTCAATTTGTACCTAATTTTGGTCATAGTTATTATAGCTGGAACAATGGTACCTTGCTCATCAATCTTGAACACGTACCTATAGAAAAAATGAAGAACTCGCATAATTGCTGTTGTCTGTTCCCGTTTTGTTCGTTGTATTGCCGTTATACGAATTCCAAGTTAGATACTGCGTTGCCATAGCCTTGAATTTGACTGGCTCCAATTAAAGGGCATGAACCAAAGTATGCTGCCGGATAGCTCTGATAGCCAATGCACGGCAACGGTGTGATTGCCATCATAACTGGCATAGATATGACAGCTACAAATCCACTAATTCCTATAAGTGTTGCAAGTATTGCCGTCCTTCTGAATCTGCTTTTCGTCTTTTCGGTCTCTTTTATTTCCATAATTTGAATATGATATCCCTTATTGATATCTGCAAGTAAAATTATGTCATACATTATCAGTTACTTTTATTATATTTAATAATATTCTCATACTATTCAATTAGATTTCGAATAGCAAATTTTTGCCTTAAGAAGTATTAGCATAGGCAAATTGGTGGCAATTGGAAGCCATCTCTTGTTTTACAGGACCAGAATGTAATTCCTAGATTAGCGCATAAATCAATTTATTTTATCAGCTAGGATACCCGTCTTTAATTATGAATATGAAGGAGTGGATGCTCCGGAAAGTCGTAGATAAACAGCCAGCTAACTAGCATAATAATCTAATACTGATCCCATCGGTAATCCTCGTATTCTGTGTAATGCCAACTTCAATAGGTCATATGCATTAAACAAGCAGCCGCACATGGAATAAGTCGACAAGATCTTTAAGTTCTAAACTCAGTAATCCAGCTTTTGGTATAACAAGAGAAACCTTGCCAATATAGTTACCTGCTTTGACAGGATGGTCTATCCCTTCAATAGGAAAGTCATTGGCATCGCCCTTTGTAGTTATAACTCTATTTCCTTGTATATCCGTTTTAATTGAATGGACTCTATGTACAATGACTTCCTTTTGTCCTGTCTCTTCTAATATTCTAGGAGATTTGAAAAGTATAATGTCGCCAATTTTGAGATTGTTAAACGAAGAAATCACATCATTGTTACTTTTTTGAACAATTAATAAATCTCCCTTATTGAGATTCGGTACCATGCTTTCACTGCTGACATTATAAAACGAATAGTTAGTTCCCACTATTACTCCGAGGTTCCATGAGACTATTGCTATTCCGAGAATTACGATGATCCATAAGTTGAAAGTGCTCTGTCCTTTATTTTTTACCTCTTTTTTAGTTCCTAGCAAGTTTCACTGTAAATTCGTTATGCTTTCTTAATTAACTATAATAAAATGCGGATATTATTTATCAAACTAGATACTTACAAGTTAGTCTAATTTTATATGCCTATATTGTATTGGCACTTTGTTCGAATTTGTTTGTGACTCTGACGTTTCTTATGTATGTTGAAGCTCATTTACTGATACTATGAAAACTCATCAATCCTTCCAATTCTTATGGTTTTTTACATTTCTTTATGCAACCACAAGTTATTAATGTGATTGTGATATATTCATAAATTATATTTCGTATAACGAAGTCTATGGATAGGGGTATGACACGTTTTACTTATGTGACCCATTTATAATAAGCAGCATATTAAATATATATAATCCATGATCTACAAAAACATATCAATAAAATATCATAATCTTTCAATAAAATGTTAGCGATAAAGACAGAAAAAAATAAAAGATGGCTGCCAAAGAAGGTCAAAGCTGTATTAATCATAATGCTTGGAATTGCTATTATGATGATGGGAATCCGGTTGATATTTGGGTCAGACAATCCCTTTTATGTGATCGTCAGCAACAGCATGGCACCTGCGCTTAACAAAGGTGATATAATATTTGTCAGACACAATTCTGATGATGCATCATCCTTTGCTGGAGTCAAAACTGGTGATATTATAGCTTTCGATCAGGGGTTTCTTAATGAAAAAGTAATAGTGTCTAGAATCTTCAGTATACAAAATAACGCAGTTGATGGCCAAAACTATAGAATTCTTTTAACTAAGAGTGACAACCCAGACTGGAAAGCACAGGATTCTGTTATAGCAGAAAATTTCGTTGGTAAAGTAGTGTATACTATTCCTTCGGCAGCTCGAATTCTCGAGGTACTTATAACGCCTTTACCTTTGATTATTATTACAAGTATACTGCTTTTCGTTGTTCTGCGATATTGCTATAGTAAGAAAAAGAGCAAAAAATACATAGAAATGAGTCTACCATCGTATTAATCCCATTTCTTTCTTGATATGTTGCAACTATTTTCACATGCCTAAAGCATGCCTTCAATAATGTAATAATTCGAAGTGAAACTATTGCGACGTAGTTTGAACTTAGTGATGCTAAAGTACTAATCATTTAATCATTTAATAACATACCAAATTAATTAATCCTCAGCTGAACATCAAACCTTCTTCATGTGGTCCAGTTTTTGACTATTTGAAACTACTTGGTTGTATGTGTTATTTTTAGTATCATGCAATTCATAAAGTATTTGCTATCGGAAGTTTTGAATAGATTTAATTTAATTCAATCTCTTAATAAGCCTGATCTAAAGAATGAAAACACCTGAGGTTTATTCTTGCATAAAGAATGGTGGTTCAGTCCAATTCAAGAACAGTGGATTGAACGGGGTTTAAAATCCCCTTTTTCGCCGTTCGAAGAGTCAAAGAAGATGTCACTGCTTCCTCCATTTGGTGGCTGCGGGGCTGAACATGGAACATGTATTTGAATGTCTGCTGGAATTGAATTGCCAGGGCATATTTGATCGTCTGTTTCTGTACCTTCAAGTATAACGTAGCCTGTTAAGTTAGGATCATTTGATATATGATCAATGGTCCCTTTATTTTCTTGAGTTGGATTATCCTTTTTAATATTCCATGTTCCTGAAGTACGTCCCTGGAAGCTGCTTGCATCAAAAGAAATACTACTTGAAAAATTCCCAACGATTTGTGAATTAGAACTACATACGAAATAACCAGCATTAATTATGGGATTGGCAGCAGTGCCTTCGCCGGTAATAGTTCTACTTGCTAAAGCGGACTGTATTTCTGTCTTGATTCTCATAACTTGCGCAGACGTTAATATACCTGCTTTTTCGAGAGAATCTATTTTTGATATTATGGTGTCTAACAAATGTGTTCCTTTTATGTTTTGAAAGCTGTCGAGTAATTGGATCTTGGCAATATCGTTTATCTCCATGTTTTTTATGCGATTCAAAAGCCACGGGCTCAAATTTATTGCCTGTACTTCTTTAGGCTCGTTAAAAGCATAAACATTAAGAAATGACATTGCGCCGGACAAGAATATCAGGGGAGCTAATATGATGAAAATTGCAATTCTCATCCGCAACAGTTTGCTTCCCATTATAGACATGACATAGCGATTGGCATTTACCATAACCATCGCTAAAGCTGGAAATTGATTTATATTGGTTGAGACACAAAAACATTTAAGAATTATTCAAACACATTATATTTAGCAAATATCATATAATATTCTCTGATTGATTTAGAATTTAAATGAATCTTATCCTTTGCAATTACAGCGAGCAGAGGATTTCACACAACTTTGAATTTCAATTGCATGAGACAAATTTACACAAAATAAAAAAAGCGCTTGTCCTTCAGATTTGATCTGTCTGGTTTAACTCTATACTCTCATATTACTTATGATGTTCATCTCTGTATTATGGAAATCACGAGTTATATCCTCCTGTAATTGCTTGGCCCTCTGTATAGTTGACGATGATATGGGTCCTAAGGACATAGAATTTAATACAGTTCTGACAGTTCCCAGATATTGGCTAGCATTTGTTCCCTCAACACCAAATCCAAATTGATATGTTTTGTCTCCATATTTTCCAAATCCAATCTGGCCGATCGTTCCCTGACCATATGTGTATATGACCCATAAAATTGAATTGCTAGTGTACTGTTTGATGGCTTGTGCATGAAGCTCCTGTTGTACAATGTCACTTGGTGATAGCTGCAAATATTTAGAAGGCAGAACACTTGCAAATATTACCAGAGATTTTTGAGCGTTCTCTTCTGATGCGGGATAGAGAATGACTCCGTTGGGCACGTCCACCGTAACAAGGTAAGAAGGGAATTTGAAATTAATATTAGTCTCTTGGTTGTTATAGCTCCTCAGTTGTACTGGTTGTTCTTCTTGCGCATTGGCTAGTTTATATTGAAGCGCACCGCATGCTAATGAGATTATCAGCATCATCACTAGCGCACAAAGACCGACTTGAAGTGTTTTCACCATATGTCTTCACAAAGAAGTCGAGAGTATAAGTTTTAATAGACTTCAAAGTAAATACATAGAAGCATCTGTTGATTTGTAATAAGGAATACTATTTCTTCAGAAATAGCAGCAAAGGATACTACTTGGTTTTTAGGATCCTACCAGCTTCAATGAAAAGCCTTGTTTGCTTGATAAAAGGTTCGGTTTTACTCATATATTTTTAGTTCATGTCGATCTGAATGATCTCATTCTGTATATTCAGGTTTGTAATTCTTTTACGTCTTAGTTACAATAGGTTATAATCTCAATGCTTTACGACTTGAATGCAAATTTATAATTATATCCGCGGTTTGGAATGCGAATTTCTAATTCCGTTATATACTTAAGGTGGTGCATTAAGTTCTTTGGCTTGTTATTCATTAAGTTATTGTCACCAAGGTTTCCAGTCATCGAATCTTCTTTTGAGCAAGGGTATTCATTAACTATTGTGAAATACAGCATACAAAGATAGTTGCGTCGATTGACGCATAGATAAGTTTCTTAGCGACCATCGAGTCTAGAATTCTCAACATGTTATGGAGACAACACCTTGTAGTCATGACAGGGATGTTAACTTTGATTAATAGTAGCAGCAATTGCTAAGATCATCTCCTGAAGATCGTAAATAAGTTTTGCATCATGATATTACATAGTATCATATCAATGCTACTAACATACTAAGAGGTTAATACAATCATACTTCAATTTAGCTAATCATCTACTCTATCACTAGACGCTGATTTATTCAAAAATAGTATTACTTGTCAACGAAACACCTAATGCATAGACAGTGTTGAATAACAGACTTTTAAAATTATAAATTTTAACAAAATCGTGTTGATACGCGTTAGCAATATATTCTCAAAAAGAAATACAACTTCTAAGATCCAGGTCCTCCATTCTAAACGGGTTTCTCTAATACGAATTTCTGTATGTTTGTTACTTTCAGCTTTTTTATTGTTTTCAGTAACTGAAATCAAGATCAACAAAGTATATGCAGCTGATGATGATGCGGAAAGACAAGAAGAAGAAAGGCAAGCTGAAGAACAACAACAAGAGCAGCAGGCTGCAATGGATCAGCAGAGACAAGCTGCGATGGAACAGCAGCAAGAGCAGCAAGCAGCTGAACAGCAAGCTGAAGAACAACAGCAGCAACGCGCGGTAGAAGAACAACATCAGGAACAAGCAGCTGAACAGCAAGCTGAAGAACAAAGACAGGCGCAGCAGCAGCAAGAGCAGCAAGCAGCTGAACAGCAAGCTGAAGAACAAAGACAGGCGCAGCAGCAGCAAGAGCAGCAAGCAGCTGAACAGCAACAGCAGCAGGCAGCAGATAGACAAGCAGGCGAAAACTCAGGAACCTCATCGTCCGGAACAGAAGCATCAAATAATTTAGCAGAACAGCAGCAAGCTGAAGACCAACAGGCAGCGCAGAGAGCAGAAGACCAACAAGCAGAAGCACAAAGACAAGCGCAGCAGCAGCAAGACCAACAAGCTGAACAGCAGCAAGCTGAAGACCAGAAAGTATCAGACCAACAAGCAGAAGCACAAAGACAGGCGCAGCAGCAGCAAGACCAACAAGCTGAACAGCAGCGTGAAGATCAGCAGCAGCAAGACCAACAGGTAGCTAACCAACAAGCTGAACAGCAGCGTGAAGATCAGCAGCAGCAAGACCAACAGGTAGCTAACCAACAAGCTGAACAGCAGCGTGAAGATCAGCAGCAGCAAGACCAACAAGCAGAAGTACAAAGACAAGCAGAAGCACAAAGACAGGCGCAGCAAAGCAACACCAACAAGGTTACTCGTCAGTTCACCGGCGATAAAGTACCGTACCAAGTAACCGGACTTGAAAGGGATTTCGAAGCAGTCAAAGGTACTGGAGTCTATGTTTTGAAAGATGCTAAAGCAAACGTCCTATACGTTGGTGAAGGCAACGTGTTCGATCGTTTAAGAGCACACATAACTGATCCCAAAAAAACTCCTTGGTTTGGTGAAATTGCAAAGGTCGAGGTCATGGGTACAGAACTTTCCAAGAAGCAGTCACTCGCGCTAGAGGAGGATCTAATTGACCAGCTAAAACCACTTCACAACGAACAGTTAAAACCTTTTGAGCAGACTTTTCCTGGTCAACTCCGTGGTAGTGATCTGCCCAAATCGCAGCGGTCACTAGAGTTTAATGTGAATCTTGGAATCTCTGGGAAATAAGTAGAGAATCTAGATCCCGAGATTTATCCTTTGTTATTGTGTTCTTGCATGGCTTAAGGTGTCTTTATATTTTCTTCTCCTTTTTCTTGTGCTCTTTCTTTCCCTTATGGCATCTATTTTTTCCTTTTTCTATAACTCTACTTGGCAACTAATGTCGCCGTGGGGCGAAAGGGGTTTGTGCTTTGAAGTCAAACTATCTACCTTATATTGCAATGCAACACGATAGCAATTCTATTTCTTGAATTTTTAATTGTATAAAGTCGGCACCATGATGTGGAAATGTTTAATTCGATCTCAACTAGTTATCACGAACATGATAGATAGATTTTAATTGTCTATCAACTATAAAACAGGAGTTTGATTTGGTTTGTGCTATGCAAGTGTGAGCGCGTATCCTTAATTCAAACCTTTGAAATTTTAGAGTGGCAAGATAAGATAACATATATAGATAAAATTCATATTATTATCGGGTTTTAGTGAATTTCATATCATGCAAGAACTCCCATTCCGTGAAATTTTGAAATTAATAGAATACATTCCTATTACAGGGGATCTACCTAGTAATGGCAAATTTATTAATGGAATAACTATGGATTCACCTTTTTACTTAAAACACGTCGATTATCTTGCAAGTTTTAGAGATATTGTAAGAGTAGTAAACATGAAATTCATGAAGAGTGAAATTTGGGAAACGTTCACGGCACATAACCGGCATAAGCAATTAAATGACATAGGTTGCTCATATCCTGTTGAATATCTTTTATTTGATTTCTGTTTGGCAGCACTAGAAGGTGATTATCTAAATGCAAAATTATATCTTTCGCATTCCTTTCACATTCTTGGATTACATCAATCGTTCAATCTTTTGCTGTCTGTTATCCTAAATGAACGATTAGCTTATGATAATGATGTTAGAGAGTTATTGACTTTATTAGCAAAAATAAGTGAACCACGTAATGCAAAAACTTACCTTAGAACATATGGATATGAATATGAAAGACGATATCAAAATTATCTATATGAGTTGGAACAATTAAGACTCATGTCAGCGTAGCGATAATTTGCTTGGTCAAGATGTTTGCTGTCCAGTTCACTTCAATTAAAATTTAGAATAGTACGTTTAGCAAGGCCGCTTTACAAGATAAAAAAAGGAAGTTGTATAGTATCCATATGCCTAGCTTTGTTAGACTGATGTAAAGGTCCCTGTGCCTATTGTCATTGAACATGCTCCTTGTACCGGATAGGTTTGATATGTTATACAACCCATGCCTCCAATCGCTAATGCCGGCTCTATAAATGCATTAACTACTGGCGCTGCTCCAATGATACCAATAGCACTAATCGCTATGATTGAGGCAGCTACTATGAAAGGTGTAAACCTTTCGTGTTTTTTTCTTTCCATATTGATGGTATATCTAGAGTGATTGATATCTTCTAGTAAATTCACTTTATAATTTGTAAAATGTTATTATGATGTTAAAGGACTTTTTATTATAAGCACATAACCATTATAATAAACTTATAACCAATCATTGCACTTCTTTTCTTTAATTTGATTAGTATGTAGAACGACCAATTGGAACGTTAATAAGGCAAACCATTGAACCCCTTTATATGCAGGGACCTAACCCCCTTGAACCCCATTGATAGGAGCGACACATGGCAGTTAATTAACAAAACAAGTCTAATGTTACGAACAGTCTTAACATGATATCGTTATTATACTATTCATTGAAATGCAGATAAAAAGCTAATCCAGCCTTGTAATAATTTTTGTCCTTTAGGTGTTATTGTATAGTGGGCTACGTTGAAGTACTTTTTCTCATTCTGCACTTTTTTCAGGCTATGATCTTCTACTAAGCCCTCTCTCTTTAGCCTGTTATCCAGACTGTCCTTTATCGTAGCCGAGACCTTATATAGGCGCCCTTTGGACCTCAGCGCAATAAATTCACTTATCTCTCCGGATGTTACTGGTTTTTTGATTTCATCTAGTGCCATTAATATAATAAAGCTGTTAGAGAGATGTGCCAAGCTAATCCAGTCATAATTTGTTGCTATTGAGTCCCACGTCTTGTCATTTTGATAATCATAGTTGATTTTTCGATCGTCTTTCTGCTCAACTTTACCAGATACCATTATAGTAACTTCTGCCTTGACCATTATCAGTAATTGATAGAATTAAAAAGTTTTATTGGGAATACCGCGATCTGGTTAATTATTGTTATTGTTATTGATTGGCTTCTTTCAATATGTCAATTCCAAATGAATTCCAACCATCAATTGTAGCTTTTGTCATCATATCAATCATATGCATACAATAATGAATCGCACTTGTTGAATTAGCCCGACCGGCTAGAATCTCAGCACCAGGCTCTCTCATTTCAGACTGCCTGTTTACATTATAGTGATATTTTCTCAAAGTCATAAAGCTCACTTGATTGTTTGTTAGATTCATAAATGACTGATGCAATATTTTTCTTGTCGAATAGTCTGTCATTTCTTTTGGCAGAACTCTGAATCGCTTCCAAAGCTTTGTAGGCACAATTGTAAACCAGCAATGTTTGTTTCCAAAATCTCGATTTATATGTATTATAGACAAGCCATTTTCTTTGTTTTCCACATGGATTTTATTACATGTGCAAGCTCCAAGATTGCTGCATATATCATGTTCTCTTACATAGTCAATCTCTGTGCCCCTAAGCCCTGAAAAGGCTGCAAAGCGGACTAAAATACCCATATTTCCTTTATATGTATCAAATAGCAATCTGAGCTTGTCTTCGATGAATTTCTTATCTACTACTCTGGTCCTTTTCTTGTAAGAAATACCACGATTAAATTCATATCTTTCTATCCATTCATTTACCAGAACTTTGACCTCTGGATCTGAGTAGGTCTGGTTCCAACATTCTGAAAATCTTCTCATAGCATCACATATGTAAGCTCTAACATCTTCTGAAAGTCCTTTTATCAATTCAGGGTCTTTCCAGAAGATATCCCTCCATCTTACATAATAATTCTTCAAAATTGAAGCCGATCTCTGTTTTTTATACCTTGGTGTCAGCCATTCATAAAACCTGTCAACTGTTAGCCTATGATAGAAATCCACGGTGATATCTTTTGTTATTGGATCCACAATACCTCTAGCTCTAAGTCTCTCTATCAATCTTCTAATTTGTGGATTACCTACACCCTGATGCTTTGGGAATTCACCCGACAAATATGCATTAACCATCTGATTTAAATTTTCAAATCCATCCTCTGCAAGTCTATTTGTTAGAATAGGGTCGTCTTGTTCTCTTATGCTGACTGATTTTTTTAGCCATTTTGTCTTTTTAACAAATGACTTTTCGTGTAGTTGAAATTGTTTCAAGTTGAGTAGTCTCTTGTCATTATTGTTTCTAGATGATTCTGGCCGATCAATAGATGGCGATATCAGATGAGATGTATCATCAACCATTAACTAATAATATAGCATATCTAGTTATAAAGTTGTTGGTAAAGCCAATTATTATATCTTCGGTATTATTTTTGGCTTTCCGCATCATTAGTCGACGTAATACTGTGGTATACATCGATGATGGGGCTTGCAAGCAAAACTAAATGCATTTTTGTTTCCAAAATTTTCGGTCTTGCTTCCAAAGCTTAGATTGAAGTTTTCGGCCTTGAAAGCAAATTTGTTTGCAAAACCGAAGAATTTGTGTTAGAATAAGTGCGAAGTGCGGGATTTTCTTTTTTTCACTATGAATAATTTTTTATATATAATCAAGCAGCATCACATTAAGCATGCTTGTGAATATAATATGAATAATATTCACTAATTTTTCATATCCATAAATTGCGTTGACATCTTTTTAAACTGGAATTAATAAATATAGATTATAATGAATGTTAATGACATTACTGAGTCGAATACGCAGGAAAATGACGTCAATCCTAGATCTGGTATTACACTCAATAAGTATAGAAGTCAAATTGCCTGGCGAAGAAGTAAAGTAAAAGAGCTTCTAACTAGAAATTATACCCAATATGAAATCGCCAATTTACTGCACATAAGCCAGCCTACAATCTCAAGAGACATAAAATACATACAAAAAGAAATAAATAAAACCAACGAAAATTATGGCGAACACCTATTTGAAATATACTGGAATACGCTTTTGGGTGTAGATGAGGCTATAAAAAAGCTCTGGACAATTATAGATTCGCCAAAGACAGAAGCTAAAGAGAAGGTAAAGGCAGCTACTCTAATTAAAGAATATTACAAAGAAAGACTGGACCTGTTGAAAGCAGAGCCTGGTCTAGTACAACATAAAAAAACTATGGAATTGGCAAAGCTGTCCCAGTACTAATCACGCAGACAAAACTTGATCTAATTAGTTAGCCTAGTCTTTTACCGAGCAGATGGGCAAAGACACCTCCTTCGTTTCGATCGATAAATTAACATGTCATAACCATAGATTTAGAACTTATTGCTAGTACCAAAAATATGCATTAGGCTTATTATTCAGTGTCAACTACAGGCTTGTATTTTTAGATTATAATAGAGGATGGTTTAAAATATATGATACACATGGTAAAATAGACTATTTTACCAAAAGGATTCTCATAATGTTAGCTTTTTTATTTGCAACTATATTTGTTAATTTTTGGGTTACAGTAGTAATAGCATTTCCATATAATGCCATTAAAAGTAACAGTAGTAGTAATCTACATAGTTCTAATTTAGATATTGGCTCTTCGTGATAATAATAATTTATTAACATTACATACTATTACCAACACCGCATGATTTACCGGTGAAGTTAACGTAATGACTTACCAAATATTTCATCATCAAGAATTAGCATAGTCTTTGATCCAAACGAACATTCCTAACCAGAATTGTCATAATAGTATTGTCCACATTTGTCTTTATTTAGCGATACAAATCTTACGCCAAAACTATTCAATAACATAAAACAAACCGATTATATTTGAAGATTATGCTACCTATTAGTTATACAAAAATTCTATCCCAATTAATAACAAAACAAGGAGCAAATTATCAAATCACATGATCAAAGAGGGTTATTAAAACATGTCGTTATGAAGATATGTTCAATAAAGCCCGATCTTGGATTTACTATCAGTCACATGACCATAATTTTCAACAAATATGAGTCCTAGAATGGAGTTTGAACCCTCAAGTCATGAATACGCCAAGTCGAGATGTATTGAATGACTTTACGTTATTAAAAAATAATGACTGGCTACATTTATAGTGATATTAACATCGAATGCATATTTCATAATACTGAACATTGATACTCTAAGTTCAAATACTATAATTGTTTAAAAGTTGAATTAAGACATGTTTGAAAAATTCCCAGAAATAAGAATAGTTTCAGTAACTATAGTTTTAGTCTTAACAATAATTATTGCTTTTTATTTTAATATCAATACTAATGCTTCAGGTATTTTAGATACCGGAACAACTTCACAACAGCAAACCTATTCATTTGCTACTAAATGGGGCGATCTTGGCTCAGGTCAAGGACAATTCAATCAGCCAAGTGCTGTAGCTTTAGATTCTAAAACCGGTAACGTATATGTAACAGAAGAGCGCAATAACCGAGTCCAAGTGTTTGATAGTGACGGTAAATTCGTTACAATGTGGGGAACTAGAGGCAAAGGTGATGGACAATTTGACAAGCCACACGGCATTGTAGTTGACCCTAAAACGGGTAATGTATATGTGGCAGATAATAATGGAAGAATAGAAGAATTTACTAGTGATGGCAAATTTATTACGATGTGGGGTTCAATGGGCACAGCTCCAGGTCAATTTAATCATATACATGGAGATACTATTGATTTTGCAGGTAACGTGTATGTAACTGATTATCAAAATGGAAACGTACAGAAATTCACAAGTGATGGCAAAAAGCTCCTTCTGAGGTTTGGACAAAACGGCACAGGAGACGGTCAATTTATCAACCCATGGGGTATTGCTGTTCATCCTAAAACAGGCGACATATTTGTAGCTGATTCTGGTAATAATAGAGTTCAAAAATTTGATAGCAATGGTAGATTTTTGATGCAATGGGGAGGTACCGGTTCTGGAGCTGGACAACTGAAGGAACCAGGCGGTCTTAGTTTAGACTCTGCAGGCAACGTATATTTAGATGATATAAAGAATCACAGAGTTCAAAAATTTGATAGCAATGGTAGATTTATTACGATGTGGGGTAGTAAGGGTACTGGAGATAGCCAGTTTCAGCATATGCACGGCATTGCAATAAATCCTGCTGGCACTATAGCTTATGTATCTGACATAGTAAACAACAATATCCAAAAGTTTGCTGCAGTTGGATAATAATGCATACATATGTGTATACAAAGATGATAAAAAGAATAAGAATACATTGTATTTATACGCGTAATTATTCTGGATGTCTAAGGATGTAATGGATTAAGTAGCTAGCTCGATTACGTTGATGTTGTTGGAGTTATTTATGTACCTGATATTATTTGCCCTCGAACCTCTCCATCAGGATTTTGGTATGTGTGTAAATCTACGTATGCTTGTACATTTTTCATAATATTAACTAGATCTGATATCTGCTTGCTGGCCAATGGACCTTGAAGGTCAGAAGATGTAAGGTTTCCTTGCGCTACTAGATACCATCCGCCAATTGCCCGTAAAACAAATGGTGTAGCAGATTCGAACAATGTTACTAAAACAGGCCCATTCTCGCCTGTTTTACCCAAATGTATATGACCTGTAGTAACATTATCTAAATTCGTGGTATTGACTGTGTAGTCCAACATTGTTCTATTAATACTTGGTAAAAATTCAGCGGCACCAGTTGCTTTGATATTGCTCTTCGGTGGCACCTCTTCGCTCCCTGTAAGTATTGCTGTGAACTTATGTCTTTGTTCCTGTTGCATTTGCTGTAGTTGTTGTGCAAACGCTGAACTTGGAACGCCGATTATGGATACACTTGATGTTATTATTATTGTCAAATTAGAAACAATAGCGAATACCTTGCACTTTGTATTCATGACGATTGTTATTTATAATCTATATATCTAGCTTATAATACTATGCAACATGTTCTATATGTTTGAATTGAGATATCCAATACTTTATTCAAATAGTCGAAACTTCCATTAGTATGTTTCATTTCTATTTTCAAATCAGTAACGTCTTCCCGAAAGCAAAGCATATACTAAAGAACTAGCAGATTCACTGACAGTACCAAGATTTTAAATAAGAAAGATTTGTCTGAGCCACCAACCTTGTCATATCGTGACTCCATTGGTTGTTTTCAGGTCACTTGCATAGACCACACTATTAGAATCATAACACTGATTAATGCTAAAAAGTTCTAATGCTGCTATAAAATTGAACATGAATTAATTGAAATCGTCGTCTTCTAAATTATCTAACTATAAATAGAAAATGGATTTTTTGATACATTGGTAGGTAAGTTTTTACAATGAAATAGCCATTAGAAGATAAATGGCTTTTTCTTAATAATTGTGAAGGATCATGCCAACACAAATAAATAGATTGAACTGAGAGGAGATATTGGAATTATTATGAAACAATTTATGATAAGAGTGGTGCCAGTATCTGTGGTCACTTTGATTATTGTATTTTTTAGCACTAGTAATACTTCGAACATTATAGGCGCTTTAGGTCAGCAACCACAACAGCAACAACAACAAACTTATTCCTTTGTTTTAAGGTGGGGCTCTACTGGTTCAGCTGATGGCCAGTTTGGCGAACCAAGCGAATTGACTTTAGACCCCGCAGGCAATATTTTGGTGTCTGATTCTGGAAATGATCGTATAGAGAAATTTAGTCCAGATGGCTCATTTATTAGCAAGTGGGCCTTTGCTGGTTCAGCTGATGGTCAATTTCACCATACTCATGGTATTGTTGTAGATTTTAAAACAGGTGATGTATATGTGGGTGATCAAGGCAACCGTCGTATAGAGAAGTTCACAAGTGATGGCAAATTTATAACAAAATTTGGATCTAATGGCTCCGCTGATGGTCAATTTCTGCATCCACATGGTATATCTCTTGACTCATCAGGAAACATCTATGTGGCAGACAGAGATCTTGCCAGAATCCAAAAATTTGACAGCAATGGCAAATTCTTGATGAAATGGGGTTCTCTTGGTTCAGCTGATGGTCAATTTAATAAGCCTTGGGACGTTGTTGTGGATTCTAAAGGAAACTCCTTTGTATCTGATTCAGCTAACAATAGAATCCAAAAATTTGACAGCAATGGCAAATTCTTGATGAAATGGGGTTCTCTTGGTTCAGCTGATGGTCAATTTAAAAAACCATATGGATTAGCTATTGATTCTGCGGATGATATTTACATAGCTGACTCAGGAAATTCTCGAGTTCAAAAGTTCACAAGTGATGGCAAATTCATAACAAAATGGGGTACTAAAGGCGTGGCTAACGGTGAGTTTAAGCAACCAGAGGGAGTAACTGCAGACTCATTAGGAAAAATTGTATATGTGTCAGATACGGTGGCTAACAATATCCAAAAGTTTGTCATTAAATAAAAGTGGCAACACCCCATTGTGACTGAGACATAACCGCTACTATCCGTAAATCAGATTATATAATTATAGTTATAGTATATCATTATCTGTTCTTGATATACTACACTTTTTTTAATCACATGTAAATTTGCTTATACCACATATATTTATCTGAACTAAGCATTGATAAAACAATCAAATTTATTATCTAATTATTATTTACAAACTCAACGAACAAACAAGCGTGTGTTCGAATAAGTCTATTTTTGGCTGCTTCTGTTGTAGTTATATAATGTTGTAATTATTTATATCCATCTTCTTATTTTGTCAAAGCAAAGCAATAGTACAAGATCAAATTCGGGTGTAAAGAAAACATATATCACAGTAGTTGCAAGAGAAAAAACAAGTCTTAAAGCAACTGTTATTAGTTAGGAATTGGAAATACTATTCTTTAAGTTATCCAACGGCTACTTTTTACTCTTGATTAAGAAAATCGTCAGATGGCTGAAGTTTATTTATTTCATGAAACTTGAATCTGTCCCAAAATAAACCGACTATCATGCCCAGTATTCCCCAGAATAAACCCATAGTCAAAATAGAAGCAATTCTGAAGCTCATAATCAGATTCATCGGTATTGCAGCTTTATCAGGATTTGGCGGAAGTACAAGATATGTGCACAGCGTCACCATAGCATATATTATCATAGGTGGGAATATTCCAAGCATTGAAGATGATGATGCTATTGTTATCTTCTCTGACAAGTATGTCTTTAATTTTTTATATGATGACGCAAGTACCAAAGCACTAAAGCCTGAAACTGCAATGAAAATAATATACAAAATTTCTCTATAATATATTGTAGATGGATTTCCTACTGCTGGTGGATTAGGAGGATATTTTAATGCAGGTATAAGAAATATTACAAAGAACATTATTGCTGCTAAAAACAATGCTTTTCTTTTGTTGTTCAAACCAGGTAGCGAACCTCTGCTATATGCAAAAACTATTCCAAATAGTGAGGATAATGACATACCGTATATCGCTGCTGCAACTATTTCTCCTCCTTTTTGCCATACTCGATATTGAGCTTGCTTAGTAAGATCAATACTTTCACCTTTTGCTATGTCTCCTTGAGTTTCTATGGCTATAGCTTTATCAATAAATGGTTCCTCAAAAGCTTGATGAATTAATCCAAGAAAAATACCAGCAATAGCTCCAGAAGAAAGAGTTGCAATAACAAAACGTAGTGTTTTCAATTCTTCACTCTTAAATCAAGGTAGCAATAAGAGAGCGTAAAAAGAATCCTGTCTTCGAAAATCCTTGTAAATACTGCATATTTTGCATCATCTTTCCGTTTTTTCATCAATGGCAAGGGAAACCTGCAGCGTGCCTCAAATCGTGGTTAAACTCATGTATTAGCATCAGTTGATCATGATTTAGATGAAATCTCATAGTTGTAAATATCGCTTGTGCTAGTTGTCCTTGGTCATATCCTACTACAAACATGCTAACTAAGAAAATTACAACTAGTGCCCATGTTGCTAATTTAGGTATGTTGCTACTTTCCTTAGCAGTCGGTTTTATTATAACTGACATTTAATTTACACATATCTCTTCTTTATAAAATATATAAATAATTGGTTGGTTTATCCAACCAGTTCCGTCATTAGTATATTATATTGTCTCAAATACAATTAAAGATCAAACGTTGTTATTCTGATATACCTTATTGACAATATCGAGGTACAATATATGTATATTTTAAAGCATTCACAAAAATTGAAAGTAGATATGCCAAAGTAGTGCCTTCTTGCCTCCACATGTGCCAGCAAGCTTTGTATTTATAAAAGAGATGATAATAATAGTAGGTATGTGTTCGAGTCGAAGCGACAGAGCGTGTCCAGGATTTTACTTAAGTGAAGAAGAAATAAAGGAGTTTATTATCAAGTTCAAAATAGTAGTAAGGTATCTGTTCTTACGACCTACTAAGAGTATACCACGGTGTAAAATGTAAATCTTCTGGTTACATTACACATCTCTATTGTTGCTCGCTCTGTATTCTTCTAAGAGTTTATCAATAACAGGAAGATGAATATTGTTAATCTTTGTGCTTATTGCATGCAATAGATCTGTCTTGCAGTATATGATATATTTTTTACCATCGGATGGATTGTGAACTATAACTTGTTTTATCAACACCTGCTTTTTAGTTAGCTCTTCCAAACAGTATTTTACAATCTTGTAATCATCATCATGGCATTGCTCACAAAAAGATTTCTCATTTTCTAGGCGTTCATAGTATGTTTTGGTAGTAGTACCTTGCACCTCGTCATCACTTAAGATAAAGTCTGATAGGCAAAAACAGCATTTTTTATTTTCCTTGCAAATAGATTTGAGAATACGTCTGGTCCACACCAGTACATCGACTTGATTATAAGGTTGTGGAATATTTGCATTAGCATGCGATGATGATATGATCGTAGTCATTAATTCATAATCCATCTTGATTGAATCATCTACATATTGTACTAGCCATCTAACTTTTTGAGAGTCAATAAGCTTGTACATATTAGATCTACCGAGTTTTCGTGTTACTTTGACTATGCCTTCATCTAACAGTGTTTGTAATTCTCTAACCACGGTCATATACGTGAGGTTTGTTTTCCTCGCAATGTCTGATCCTGTGTAATCAAGGTCTCTATTGAGAATGAGAAAATCTAAAATCCTCACAAAAGCATTAGGAAACATTCGCTTAAATGGCTTTTTTTCCTCACTTTTGTTATTATTATATTCTATTATCTGCCTTTGAGCTTTTTCGCTGTTGGCACATCTTTCGATGCAGCATTGGCTAATTTCCTCGTTTTTATGCTGTATAGAATTCAATTCGATATTGCACATTTGAACAGCCATACTCATCATCCATAAAGCTACAGTGAGTGCCTGAGATAATCTCACCATGCGTTGACTGGTTATACTCATTGATCTTTATCACTTTCTGATATTAGACTAACTATAAAAATTATAATATATTCAGAGATTTAATAGGTTGTAAATGATGTCACTTACCTATGAATTCTAATGAATAATTTTGAATAGAACCATGTTGTAGTTTTAAAAAAGCTAATCACATTTTTATACACTGGCGTTTATTTTGCATTATATTTTTATTATGTGTGCGGATGAGTTCTGTTTGATGTGATCATTTTTAACATGACAATGAGCGCCAACTAATGTCTAATGTACTAACGCGGACATTATAGCAACAAGATGACTGTGGAATAGAATGACTTCGTAGAAAAATGTTTTCACATTTTTGGAGAATTGTAATAGTGTGTTTCTTGTATCATTTGCTGTTTTTGAAAACATTTACAATGGGCTAGAATTGGTTTAGTGTCATATATTGTTGCCATCAAATATTATAAATAAAAAGTTATAATAGTACATATCTATTTCTTCTTTTTAAGAAAGACAATGCTTTGTAATCAAGGCGCATACATAGTCATTACACTGGTGGATGTGGGCATTGATATATAATGAGTCCAATACGAAGAGCAACAAGTGCCAGAAGAATAATATTCATAAGTGTTGTGGTAGGTTTAGCGACAGTTGTTTTATTTGTACTTTCCTTAGCACTTTCTTATTTTATAGCACCGCCAGCAAAGATTACAGGTAGTAACAATAATAATGACAATATCCAAGTAGATTTGCAATCGGCTAATACTTCTGCTGCTAACACTCCATTTGTCGATATTTATGGTAATAGAATAGAACAAGTAGCTAACGCAAACCATGCTCACGCTGCACTTATGGTCTTTGTAAACGGCAAACCTTTGGATTTTTCTAGTCCAAAATATCAAAATCTGGATCTGTTAATGCATTTTGAAAATAACAGTGGTTTTATACTTCATAAACATGCACGATTTGCGTGGCTTGGACCTTTTTTTGAAAGCTTGAATATGACATTTGCTCAAAATTGTCTTACACTTGACAATGATTCTTCCTACTGTAGCAATTTTAATAATCAGATATCATTTTGGGTAAATGGTAAACTTAACGATAAATTTGAGCATTACAGCCCAAACGATCGTGACAGAATATTAATCACTTATGGAAATAAAAAAGATATTCAAAATCAATTACACCGTCTAAATTCAATAAATATAACTGCTTAAAAATTGAATAAACAAATAATCAAGCAAACCGGATATTCTACTGCGACTGCTAAATTGTGTTTAGAAGCTAAATGAATAATATAAATAAATGACAGACACAAACATCGTTTGTTAAGGAAAAGGCAAAACCAAAGGAGTATTTCCTTGCAGGTCATCTTTTGAATTGATAGACGTATTATTGTTATTATTATCTTGCTTTTTCTTTATGCTGCTCTTAGATGCGGTAGGTACTATAAGTTCCTTTAAGCAGGTCAAATCATTACCACATCCATGAGCGCTCACTTCGCTCACTGCAGAAACTAGTAGTATTAGAACAGCAGGAGTAAATTTTAAGAACTTTGTTATTTCTGTTGAGTTTATACATTTCTTGAATGTCATGATAATTATGAAATACTATAGTTATCACAAATATAATAGTTAAGCAGGGCACATCTATTTTAGTATATGAAAAGTCACTATAACCAATGTAATGATGGAAAAATACAAGCATTGTTTAGATAGTCGGGATGTATTGTACATCATGCAAGCCAATTGTAGAGAAGCAACTGGAAGACGAGCAAGCAGTAAGGAATATTGACATTGACTATATGACGGATAGCATTCTAGTAGAATTTGAATTGCTGCATGTATTATTTTGAACTTGGTTCTTACGGCTGAAAGAGGAGATTGTTGTTGTTATTGAGCATTTACAATTGCAGATATCCTATAAATTGTTAATACATTGTATTGCGTTACTGGCTCATTTGATAATAACATATTGTAAATTGTAGTCCTACTCAAAATTCATGAGGATACTTATATATTTAGTTAAACATAAATATGATCAAATCAACAAATTAACATATCATTGATTAATAATGTGTCAATTCAAGTGCAAAAGCTTGGATTAAAGGCAAAGCTCTTCAGAGGTCTCGGTGATCCAACGAGACTATCAATATTAGAATCAATGCGTGAAGCTGAGAAGACTACATCTCAGATAGTCATAGAAACAGGCCACAGCCAATCCAATATATCAAATCATCTTTCGTGTTTGTTGGATTGCGGTCTCGTCAAGAATAGAAGACATGGGAAGAATATATTTTACAGCTTGAGAGACAAAAAGGTTTCAAAGCTTTTAGAAGAAAGCGATGAATTATTGTCGGATATTGCACATGGGATTTACACATGTGTAAACTATAACCGATAAAATCTCAAAAAAGAAGTTAGGGATAATAATCGAAATGAAAAAACTTGACGATAAAATGCTGGATAGAGGAATGGAAGATGGAACAGCAAATGATCAGACAGATGTTGTAACATGTGACTGTTGTAACTTACCATCTCCAACATCCTTTACAGAAGCAGGAGAACATGATGAAGATTTTGACGAACGACTTGATCACTCCCACGAAGATAAAAGTAAAGAGCAATTTTTTGACAATCCTAAATTACTCATTGTTATTGGACTTGCTTTGACAATACCAATAGTATTGCTTGAAATTACTCATCATAATATTATAACAGATTATATAACACTAGCTTTAGCAACGCCTGTTCAATTTATACTGGGTAAACCATTCTATATACGATTTTATAGAGCAGTTATACGACAAAGAAAAGGCTTTACTACAGATACCCTAGTTGTATTAAGCACAACTGTGGCATATGGCTATAGTTTAGTATCTCTATTCGCAGGAGCAGATTTACAGTTCTTTGAGGCATCGGCCTCAGTATTAACGATATTTACTATCGGAGAATACCTAGAAAGTAGAGTTCTTAAAACTACTACAGAATCAATAAGGAATTTGCTTGCTTTAAAGCCAAAGACAGCAGTAATAATTAGAGAGGGCAAAGAAACAGTAATTGATGCTGATGCCATAACTTTATCGGATATCGTGGTAGCAAAACCTGGAGAAAAAATTGCCGCTGACGGTCAGATAGTGTATGGCCAATCATCTGTAGACGAATCAATGATAACCGGAGAATCTATACCTGTCAATAAGGGTGTCGGTGATAAAGTTATTGGAGGTACTATTAACAAAAATGGATATCTCCAATTCAAAGCATCAGCTGTAGGAAGCCATACCGTACTTGCAAGCATAATAGAGATGGTTAAAAGAGCAAGAATGTCAAAAGCGCCAGTTCAGAGAATTGCAGATAGAGCAGTTAGGTATTTTATCCCTATTGTGCTTTCTATCGCAATTGCTTCCTCACTTTATTGGTTGTTTATAGGTCATCAGTCTATATCATTTGCAATAACAGTTTTTGCCACAGTCCTAGTCGTATCATGCCCTTGTGCTTTAGGAATAGCCACACCTATGGTAATATCCTTAGGAATTGACAAGGCAGCAAGGGAAGGCATATTGATAAAAGGTGGACAGTACCTTGAAAAGCTATCGTCAATAGATACAATTGTATTTGACAAGACTGGCACTCTTACAAATGGCAAGCCAGAAGTTACAGATGTAATTCCAAATGAGGGTTATAAGGAATTTGATGTATTGCAATTAGCCTCTTCTGCAGAAATCAAATCAGAACACCCTATTGCTCAAGCCATAGTAAAAAAAGCGTCTGAACAATTAATTCCTGCACTTAAAGTTTCAGACTTCAGTTCAATATCTGGCCATGGTGTTATGACATACTATTTGGAAAAGAGAATCTTTGTTGGCAGTCCTAGGCAGCTTGATACTAACAAGAGTAATAAAGTCATAGAACCGTTTCCCAGCAGCTTACAACCAAAAATCCTTAATTTAGAGGCAGAAGGTAAAACTGTGGTTACTGTTTTCTTTGAAAACAAGCTAGTTGGCTTGATAGCCGTAGCAGATACGTTAAGAGAGAATGCAAAACACCTAATTGATGAAATCAAAAATACGAATAGAGATATAATACTTATGACTGGTGATAATGAAAGAACTGCCAATGCAATTTCCAAGAGGTTAGGGATAGTTAACGTTTTAGCTCATGTATCTCCAGAAACAAAAGCCAAAGAAATTAACAAACTTCAAAATCAAGGTAGAGTAGTTGCAATGGTAGGTGATGGAATTAATGATGCACCTGCATTGACACAAGCAGATATAGGGATTGCCATGGGTTCAGGTACTGATGTCGCTGTTTCATCAGGACATATAATACTGATGAAAAGTGATTTACGTTATGTTCTTTCTGCAGTGCAAATAAGCACTTATTCACTCAAGAAGATAAGGCAGAACTTAATCATGTCATTTGCTTACAATGTCATAACAATATCAATAGCTGCAGGATTGTTATATGGAATCACAAATTCCCTTATTCTTACACCAGCCCTAGCGGCACTTGGATGGGTAATAAGTGACTCTGCTGTATTTGGGAACTCCCTATTAGTTAAGAAGTATGTTCCACTTGCTAACAAATGAGATCATGTGTATATTTTACCAATATCGCAATAGTTAAAGTTAGTTTAAGGTAATTGCTAATATAAAAATACTGACATTCTCAGCATCGTTAAGGATATATTAGATTTTCCTACCTTCCTTGTCTTTTTAAAGATATTTTCACTCATAAGTATTTCCAACTCTCTATAAACTATTATAGCTGTAAGTCCTGTCTTTCTGGCTATTTCCGATTCCGTACAATCATACTCCCTGAACAGAATTAAGAAGTCCAAGACACTTGCTATAGCATCATGAATATTTTTTCAAGCCGAGTTGGGTTTTCACTCATTTTTGCCTCTAATTTTCGTCTCTTATCTAGCTCACCTACCAGACATAGCGATTTTTATTTTTACCTGCTCCTTTACATACGAAGATATATTTGGCTACAAAGTAAAGGGTACAAAAGTCTTATGTAATTTATTGTTTACATTCGTATAAACATCATAGAGAATCAGCTTTGCTTTGTAGTTTGTTTCTATATTTTGTTGGCCATAGTGACGGTGGCTGAACTAGGTTATCTTCACTGGTGTTCATTGATTGGTAGTCTGTATTTTGTGCTTCATTATTTTCAGGTAGATGTCCGCAGCAGGAATGTTCAAATACTTTTTCTTCCACTTCTACTCTATCATGATTTATGATGGATTTTTGATTATCTTTATTCTTTTTCTTAGAGAACCTACTCATAAACCACATCATACCTCCCATACCAACACACATAGCAGGACACGCGGCAAGATACAAAAGTGCTGGTAACGTCGCTGCAACTGCTGGATTACTTGTTGTTGTAAATGTTAAGTATGATACAGCAATCATACCTGAACCTAGTGATGAAAGTATTATAATCTTTCTCTTTCTTGAGAGTCCTTTTGTATTGCATGACATGCACATATCGTGTAGGTACAAGTAAACGTTATGACATATTTATGTGAGTATGTTTACAATTGTAAGAGATGAGACTATTTTTCCACTTTTTGTCCTATTTATCAAGCCAATAATAGGAAAATTAAGCATGTTTATACACTTGCAAATAGTATTAAAATACCCTAGAATGAATAAAAAATGCATTCTCAAGTCTACTTTGCTATCAATCCAATGTCTAAATGATTGTCCATCATCGAATCCATTGATTCACCAGGCTGGATTACATAAGCGTGCATTGTATAGTATCCCTTGCTATCAGGTGTAAATCCAAATAGGTATAAATCGGAAGTTTTTTCCTGCTCTTTTGCATCAAACATAGAACCGCCCGCTATATCCATAGTACTCATTGGTGCGCCTCTTTCTATCCCAATTACAACTTGTGCTCCTGTCATAGGTTTTCCAGTATTTTTGTTCAATACTAATAACGCAATTTGTGATTCCTTTCCAACAGGTATTATTTGGCTTGATTTGACTTTTATTATTACATTCTGTGGAACCTGATTCGTCATGTTGGTCATAGCGTTGCCTGTATCACTACTGATCCTTACTAAAGAAGAAACTGGCTTAACTAGCCAATACTGTATTTTATCTTATACTATTTTTAAAGTATCATAATATGCATAAGATACAGGAAATGCTACGGCCAATATTGACACAACTATTGCTGCCAGAGTAATGAACACTAAACATATAACGAATATCATTATAGTCGATCTGGTTCCTTTCATAGATAACATTTGTATACACTACAAAAAATGATATTTTAATTGAGCCACTTACATTCGTAAAGTAGTAACCTATTTCATTTTGTAGTGAGAAATGATATGACCTCAACTTCATTTTCATAGTTATAAATTATT
>DATFDI010000019.1:0-17316 GCA_035252175.1 Nitrososphaeraceae archaeon | reverse complement strand
TGCTGTATAATCCAACAAGGAACTTTGTTTATCATCAGCCTGTTTTCCTTGCTGCTGTTTGCTAAATCTAAACGACATTACATCGGTACCTTCAAACTTTTGCTTTTCTAATAGTGAAAGCTCATATTCAGAAGAAGGTCTTGAAGGTGGCTGCTGTTGTTGCTGTAATTGTTGTTGCTGTTGAGATTGCTCTTTTCCTCCAGCAGCTGGACGTTTCTTGACAAGTATGCTATTACCGTCTACTCTTATTTCGTAAGTGGGTTCTGATTCGCTCGCAGGGGGACTTGTCACCTCGCCAGTTCTAACATCAAATTTGGATTGATGCCAAGGACATTCTACTTCGTAGCCCTCCAATCTTCCATCAGCTAAAGGTCCACCTTCATGTGTACAGACGTTACCTATCGCATAATACTTCCCATCTACATTTGCAATGCATATATCTTGGCTATCAATTTGAACTTCTTTCATTTGTGATGTCTGAATGTCTTTTGTTTCAGCAACCTTAACAAATTCATCTTCATTTTGATGATTCATTATGCGAACACACTACTAACAATTGACTCCAACGCTATATGCTTTTGGCTGTAGTATAAGAGAAAGAAGATAGTGTTACCGTAATAGCACTGGAATTCGCTAATATTGTCATACATATTAACAAGTGCTGATCTCGAAATATTTAACCAACCAGTTTAAAATTTAATAGTAACTATGCTTGAGAATAGCTTGGCGCCATATTTCTTATTTGTTACTGTAGAGACAATATGCCTGCTATCACCGAGCAATACATTCTTTTAGTTGCACATTAGGATTTACTTTTCCATCTAATGCTTTCTATCATCCTACTGTGAAAACCTTTGCAAATATATCTTGGTTGCCAAGTGCAACTTTGTGTACAGAACAATCGCGGCTTGTAATAGAATACTCACCAATGTCATCCTCATCTCTTCTGCATATGAAGAGTCTATTAATGACTTTAAAAGACTATGCCCAAATTTTGAAGAGGTTGATTGTTTTGTTAGAAAGCCCATAGAGATTCGTAATCTTGTTAACATTGTAAAATCAAAGTAGGGTACAACTAATACCACAGTATCATTAATTATTAAGACCGAAGAACCTATATCTATAAAACACCTTCATCTTAAAATGGCTACGACTCATAATAGTAATAGCAATAGTAGTAATAGCAATAGTAATGTGAAAAATACCAGCCAAAGTCATCAATCTAACAATCCAAGGAAAATTCTGATTGTAGATGATGAGCCAGATATAACTTCAAGTTTTGATATGATTTTACAAATGAATGGATTTGAAGTTGACACTTACAATGATCCTATATTATCATTATCCAATTTCAAACCAGGTATGTATGGCCTAGCATTATTAGATATCATGATGTCGAAAATGAATGGATTTGAATTGCAGGTGTTTGCTCCATTTGTCTTTTTCGTCTTTTACACATTTTCCATTTGATATTAGGTTTTTAGCATGTTCAAACGCTCTCTTATTTAGTTTTGTTGTCATGATGATAATCTTTATTTTCACGTCATCATAAAAAAGGCTAACGTTTTACCAATATACAAGTACCAAATAACCTGCACTTTAAGTTTTATATGAAACGACTTTTAAATAAAGTGATCGCGAAAGTGAAAGGATAGTTGAGATATACTAAGACATAAAAAAGATATTTGGTCATTTAGGCTTCAGTGTTTTGACCAAACGTGCCCGAAAAGACAGTTACAAGATCCTTCAGAATCAATGAAAGCGCATTCTTAGCTCTTGAAGAAGAAGCTAAGAAGCGCAATATAAGTCTCAACACTCTTGTGAATCAACTTTTTATCTCCTACGCCAACTTTGATCGTTATTTCCAAAGGCTTGGCATGATAAAAATATCCAAAGTCACATTCAGGAAGATTTTGAATACCGCTCCGACTAATGAAATCGTCGAAGTGGCAAGAGAGGTAGCTCAAAATAGCTCAACAGTAATTATCCTTGCTAAGTATGGGACAATGTCGCTCACAAGCGTTCTAGAGTATCTTAACAATTATGCAGATTATTCCAGTTTTGTTGAGCGCAGTGAAGTTGTTTCACCAGGTGGGAAACGAGTAATTACGTTGATCCATAGTTATGGAGAAAAAGGGTCCATTTTTGTCAAAGCTTATGCGAAAGCTCTCTTTGAACTTGTAGATATGGAGCCAAAGTTGAGTTCTACAGAAAACTCTGTCACAATAGAAGTATGACTTATTCCACTTGCATACGATCAATAGCTAAAGATTCCTCTGGCTCTGATGAACGATTGCTGCCACCACTACCACTCTTATTTAAACTACAATACATCTGACTTTTTATCTATTATGTATATGAAAGTGGTCGTTGTGTTAATAACCTTTCATCAATTTCTCTTATTATCCAACGTTATAATATTGTAATTTGGTAAGTATGTATACATCTGCATACTTAATTCCTTTAAAGGAATCAACCTTGGCTAAAATGAGATCTATCATGAATACATTTTCAGCAAAGAGTATGAATATCAACCGATCATCAGGATCGATTATGCTTGGACGGTACAGAATATTTTCTTGAAATTCTCTGTACATATGCTCATAGACATTTTTATAATGCAAGCAGGAGGACGAAGATAAAGCGAGGAGATATAACAGTTACGATAGATGGCGAACCAATAGGAATCTTACCTGCAACATACCAGGTTTACCAAAATGCATTAACAATCAAAATGTAGTATGCATGCATACTACTTGGTTTATAATAAATTTGTTAAATTATGAATTAGTACCAGGTAGAGTTTGAATTTCCTGTGATTGATGTACGTTCCTGTTTAGCTGAAAATATCAAGTGCCAATAGTTAATTACTCGGCATAATACCTACACGAGGAATAGAACTGGGCAACAGGATGATGGAGATGGTTGATGACGTTTGCTGGCATTGAGAGGTACAGGATAAGATAAGATAAGACATTTTCTTTTTCCATTGTGATTATAATGTTTGGTACTCTAAATGTGTCTATGCTGCAGTTACAAATTAAGGACAGGACCAAGGAAACTCAAATACAAGTGAGCTGAAAAAGGGCCTTTCAAGTTCAGGTTAGAACTATCTCTTCTATATCTTTTAATTTATCTTAATTCTTACGCAATCCGCGTACTGCCCAAGCACGAGCAATTAGACGGATTGAACCATCCTTACTAATCTTAAGGCTTCGCCTAAGATATTCTCTTAGAGCAATTCTTCGTTCTTCTGAAATCGACATGGTATAACTTGGGGCAGGACCTTGGCCACCAAGGAATGGAGACCAGTAATCATCGAAATTACGAAATATGGTGGGAACATCTATTGCTCGTATTTCGACATTTTCTAGCTGAGTATTAGTCTGAAATAGTTGTTTGAGTGGCTCTGGTTGACATAGGGGGAATCGTTGTCCTTCATCTAAAGCTATTGCATTTCTATCAAGCGCAACAGCAGCATTCCAGAAGTACCGTATTGGTTGCATAAGGTGTGCATAGTCCCAGACGTATACTGCAATGGTACCACCTATACGCACAGCTCTTATCATTTCATTTAACATTTGATTTGGCTTGGCAACAAAATTAAGTACTAGTCCAGAGACGGCCGCATCATATGAGGCTGATTCAACAGGAAGTGCTTGTGCATCGCCTAGACGAAAAGATACATGTGGTTCCGGTATTTGCTTACTTGCATAATCAATATAACGTTCAGAGGAGTCGATTCCTACAACTATTTGCGGAGATGCAACATCAAGTATAGTCTGGCTAAGTATTCCTGTTCCACATCCAACGTCTAACCATCTAGTACCTGATGGAAAATCTAGCCATGCTACAAACTTCCGAGCAACTAGCCTACTCCACCGACCTACATAGTATTCATAATTGGCTCCATTAGCCCACGTATCTTTGTGTTCATTCATTCAAGAAGACTTATTCAGAAAAAAACATTTATCTCAACTTAGATAGAGTTTGGTTAGCTTCTGTCACCAATTCTTGTATTATCTCTTCAGCACTCTGTTTCTGCTTTTTCCTCAGGAGACCTAATCCTTGTCCAGCTAAAAGAGGAAAGTAATCAGCATTATTTTGTTTTTGAGCAGCTGCATAAATATCATCAGCGGCCAAAGCTTGGAATGGCCAGGCTAATGGTTGTGGTCCTGATTCGTGATATTCTTCAACAAAATGATTGCGTAAACTTCTGGCTGGACGACCTGAGAATACTCTTGTTATAATAGTATCTGATTCTTTAGCTGCAAGCAAACGCTCTTGATATGCTTGAAAAGCACCACTTTCGGATGCTACTAAAAACTGAGTACCAATCATTACACCTTGAGCACCAAGTGCTAATGCTGCCACCAATCCACGACCGTCTGCTATTCCACCGGCTGCGATAACCGGGATATTATACGCTTCGTCTTTTTCCCCTTGGATTTTATCATCTTTTATTCCGCTCAAGGCATCTACAATTTGAGGTACCAGAGTCATAGTTCCAATAAGTGGAAGTGTTTCATTTTCATTTTCATTTTCTAAAGGAATATTAAAAGTCGACCGATGCCCACCTGCCTCAGCTCCTTGTGCCACTACGATATCAGTCCCATTTCTAACAACGTCAACTGCTTCTTGTACAGTTGTAACCATTGACATAATCTTAGAAGAAGGAGAAGAAGAAGACAATGAATGTATTTGGTCTACTAATTGTGTAGGTAAATTTCCCATTGCAAAACTTACCACATGTATTTTTTCTTCCAAAATTATCTTAAGTTGTTCTAAGAATTTAGATGGTGGCAGTGCAATATCTTTTTCTGTTTTTGATGGAATGTTGAGTTCACGTCTGAACTTATCATTAAAAAATTGTTGAACTTGGTCTATGCTTTGATTGCCTCCATTCTCTGGTGGAGCTAAAAGTAAATTGACGCCAAAAGGATTCGAAGTCAACTTCTTTATCTTGCCAATAGCATCCCTTGTCTGTTCAATTGTCATACGAGCAGCTCCAAGTATCCCAAGTCCTCCCGCATTTGAAACGGCTGCTACTAGCTCAGGTGTAGTGAATCCTGACATGCCTGCTTGTATAATTGGATAGCGAATATTCAGTAGCTTACATAAAGGAGTGCTGAGCATGATAGATGAAGACTTTTCAAAAATATGTTTCTGTCTTCCTACTCAACTTGAGGGAGTTAAGGGAACAAAGAACAATAGATGTAGAACCCGAGATGATTTAACTCCAATGTCATCTGAACTAACTCAGATTATGATACATATGGTTGATTTTTTCTCTCAAGTTCTTGCAATCTTGTAGATATAGCTAAAAGTTGGTCTGACAGCTGTGCAATAGCATCGTCTTTCATTTTGTCATGATTTCTTGATGCTCTGTCCTATAGTAAGAGGCTAGTCTTATCAATAGTAATTGTAGCTATCTTAAAGTTAGTTGACACCTCTAAAATAGAGTTAATAATACTTTGCATGGCTGGGTATTATATTAAAATATTATCTATAATAGACAGAAATACAGGTTTATTGCTAGTTGAGTTTCTTTCCACTAACTAACATATACATTGTTACCTGATGCTGCAATTTCTACATCTTGGGATTCTGAGTTATTGATTGTATTATATAGAAATATGCTATGTTCCATAAATATGTCAAAAGATAAAAGATACTATATAGAATCTCAATATATCATTGCAAAACAACAGCACTAGTTACCACAAATCTAAGAAAAAATCCTATCTTAAGAGAATAAGCATGTCACTGCCGTCAGAGCTATTATCAGAATTTGATAAAAGTACGGCGAAAGCAGGATTCCCTGACAGATCAAAAGCTATTCAAACGGCGTTGCATTTATTCATAGACGAAAACGAATGGGAAACAGAAGATGAGCATTTAGGTGCTGGTTCAATAACTATGCTCTATAATAACCATATTTTCAATCAGGATACTAAATCGACCCAAACTCAACACATGTATAACGAAATAATAAGCGCTGCTACCCACATACATCTAGACAGCGACAATTGTCTAGAAACAATCATGGTTAAAGGGAAAATAAAGGCTATGAAAAACTTGGTAAACGATCTAACAGAAAATCGTGGCATTAAGAGCTTAAAAGTAATTTTCGTAAGCATTACTTGATAATCAATCTTTTTACCTTCAGCCATATTTTACTTCAACTTGATTAACTTAAATTTATGCTTTATGGACACGTATCTCATGGAAGGCCAATTTGTTTTATATTTTAGCATGTGGTTATATTGCACACCAAACTATGGCGATATCGACATATTAAAACAATAATATCACAAATCTTTATTTATTACCTTTTTACAAATCAGTAATACTTTTGATCTTTAGAGGAGCATTGATTAAATCGTGGTAGCAGACTTGAATGCGTTCTTTATGGTGTCTATTCCTTCAATGCTATTACTTGGAATACGACATGCAGTTGATGTAGACCATATTACTGCCATTGACAATCTTGTGAGACTTCACAATGCCACAAAAATGGCTCGGTGGACAGGAACCGCATTCAGTTTAGGCCATATGGTATCCGTATTAGCTGAAATGTTATTGATAATCTATGTTATTGGCAGTGCAGCGAACAGCAAAGTGGAACAGATTTCGCTGTGGGGTGGTGTGACAGGAGCCATTGCGTTAGCTGCGATTGGTCTGATTAATATATATTCAATGAAAAAATGGGGGAAAACAGGCTCTGCAATCCTAGCTGGTAAAATCTCAACGAGAACTGGAATACTAGGGCCATTTGGTTCTACTATCATTACAGGAGTAATATTTGGTTTAGGATTTGATACGGCCACTCAGATATCCGCAATTTCATTATCAGCTGTAGCTTCAGCGACACTTGGAGTACAGGTTGCATTAATTCTGACCGGATTCTTTGCAATGAGTATGATTCCGATAGATACACTAGATAGTGTAGTTCTTCGTTCAGCTTTGGAAAGAATATTTCATACCAAAACATTCAGATATATGGCATATGCACTAAGTGGAGTTGCTTTATGTATAGCAGCAATAGAGTCATATTCTATAATAACTGATTCAGACATATTGCCGTCATTGACAGGTCCTATTTTAGCTATAGGGATAATTTCATTTGCTTTTGGATATGCTTTTGCTACTCGTAATAGGGGCTCTAAAATGATAATGGACAGAAGGTCGTCCTAATGCTGCTTAGAATAGCAATTGGTATAAAATGAGTTGTTATTTTAACAAATGAGCAATATCCGTTGGAATGAGAAGAACGTTTGGGATCTGAAGCCGTAGTCATTACTATTATATAGACAATGTAATAATACTTTGCAGAATGTAGATACTAAAATCGAATAGTCCAATTGCAAGATATTGCGTTATACAAATTCATTGATTGTTCCTATAAATGCGACTTATTCCAATATCATTAACAGAGATAATCCATAAGTATCGTCATTGGCATTACATTAACACGGTGATGTTCAATGACATGGAGTGATTATATATACCGCGGATTTTTAACATATTTTGAAAGGGTAAATCAGCAATACATAGAGTATATTTTGAACGTACAAAAGTTCAACGAATCGTATAACAAGTCCATTAAACTCATTGAAAGAGCAAATGACATATACAAAGAGCTTACTGAAAATTATGCAAGGGTGAATCAACTATATAAACAACAGTTTGAAATTATGCAGAGAGTGAATCAGCAATGGTATAACCTTTTCTGGAGGCCGTTTGTAAGTCAACAACAAGGACAAGAACCAAAAGAGAATAAGGATAAGAAAAAAACTAAAAAAGGCTGAATAAATACTATACTGATAGACCACGTTAACTAGATACGCCTTGCTGGGTTGCCATGGTTAACTAACTAATGTTATGAGATCGTCTAATCAGATCAAAATATTAGTTTGCAGTTCTAGTCTATCTTTTAGAGTAGATTAAGGAGGAATCTCGATGTATTTCATTTACTCTTCTAATTTACAAACTCGGAGATGAATTGCGGTAGTGGTTCTTTGAATCACTTTTAGAATATCCCAAAAACTCTCCGCAAGTTACTAAGACTGATCACTTTAAAAGCTACTGAAACATATGGACAAACTGATGAGTAACAACAAGAAAGAAGAGGCGACAATAACAGCAGTATCGTGTCCTTATTGCCAATCCAAGTTCAAAGATACTGCAGAACTATCGAAGCATATAGATAGAATACATACTGGTTTAGGATTATTAGAAGGCAATAAACGTCAATGGTGAAACTCTGATAAGCATAGTAATATCATCTTAATAGTTTCTTACTATTATCTCTGCACTTCAAAGAATTATGCCAGGTAGGTCGTCTTGATGCACATTTAACCCCATATCAATGTGTTTTGACAGTTCCATTCTATCTTTGAATATTGACTCACAGTAAGGACATGACACTTTGTCCTATAGATCTTTCGTTGTCATAACCATTGATATATACCTCTTAATCCATATTTACTATCCTAGGCTTGGATCAAAGCAAGCTAGGCATAGATATTCTCGTGTACTAGTTGGCATAAGAAAGAGGGATGTCATTTTTTCTAACGCTACGCTTCATTGGCTACATGATCACAGTAAGGCGTTTCAAAATTTTTGGGAAATGATAAAGCCCCCTATGAATGGTAGCAGTCCTAATTCGAAGGTAAGTTAAGAGAGCAATCGGTATACAGGATAAAAGAAAAACATTCCTGTCATGGCAATATTTCTCGATACGATCAAGTTTATGTTGTCCTACTCAAGAGCTGTTTCACTTTAAAAAGAAATTGTTCAATATCTACGGGTTTTCTTATAATATCGTCAAATCCTATACCAGGAAGTATACTTATCATTTCCTCAGCCGCATCAAGAGCTGATACAAATAATATCTTGATCTTTGGATTTATTGCCTTTAGTCCATAGTATAGTTTAATGCCATTTAAACTAGACATCCTTATATCCATCAGAACTAAGTCGTAGGTGTTAGGATCTATACGTCCAAAATGCATTAGGGCTTCTCTCGGATCGGTAAATGTATCCACATTATAGCCTGCACTAGCTAAGTATGTTTTGTATGTTAATATTATGTCTTCATCGTCGTCTACCAACATGATAGTAGTAGCAGCAGAAGAAGTATTGCCTTTTATTTCTCTTGTTTCTATTAGTCTCAGATCGGCTTGATCTTCCATTTTAGAGGGCTGTCTACGTACTTTTGGAATCTGTTTTTCCAAACATGAAATGTCATCTTCTGTTCCTTCATCTACCGATACAGAGTATACTGGATATTGATATTTAAAACTGGCCAGAACTGAGTAATCCCCTATCTTTTTGAAGTGATATTGACTATTATTACCGGTATTTCCAAACAAAGAAGATGATGACGAAAATTTTTTGTAATATAATACAGATCACTTCCGATAACCATGCCATTTACAGGAGCCATAGAGTTTATCTTTGCACAAATATTCATCGTCGAACCAAACAAATCATCAGTATCTGGAGAACTTAGCGATCTGGCCACCTCTACTCTACCATAGTCTGCACTAATTTTGTAGTGCATAGGTGGCAATCTTTCTTCTTTTAGCTTCATGTTTATGACTTTGTTTGCTGCCATCATTGTAACACCGCATTCTATCACATCTTTAAAAGCCGATAGAGCATCGAAGTTAGAAGTTTTCGGAAAATGGTATACTAAACTCGTACCAGTATTCTTGATAACCTTTGCATTAAAGCTCCGAGCTATTGCAGCCATGGTATTGATAAATATAGAATAATATCTTCTAATTTTATCCGGGTGACTAATTGTAAACGTTGTTTCGGTAGAATCAATCATACTAACAAAACATACACAATAGCTTTGTGATGCAGTGGTAAAGCATATTTCTTGCTCTTTTTCTTTCATTTCTTCCTGTTCTTCATAGATTCGTCTCAGTTTCCATGCGTCTTCTCCTTCTCTTCCTAGCCTTCCTTCGTCTGCCACCAAGATAAAATTAGTCTCACAGGCTATGCTATTGTACTTTGATGTGTTATATTTTTGATAAATTAAAAGCGATTATGATTTATTATAATAGTACAGAATTTATCAACAAATTTCCCATTTTTATCTGCTTCCTTTTAGCAGCAATAATAATCCTTCTATCTTGTGCAAGGCTATGTTAATATATTCAATTGTTAAGTGGGATGGCATAGTTAATTGATCCGGCTTTAAAAGCATCGAATTTATTTGATTTAATAATTCAATTCTCTTATTTTTATCTGGCTCTTTTCTGCATGTTTCAACAAGTTGTAGTATGATATCATAAGATGATGGTGGTGACGATGATCTATAAGCGTGAAGGTCGATCTTTTTTGTTAACATTTTTGATCTTATCGTGTAATCTTGATATTTAGTTAAGTAGAACTGCCTTATGATTTATCAGAGCCATGTATTACTATCTCAGTGCATTATTGATTTCTTCAATATCGTGCTGATATAATATCAAATGTCGCTATCTTACCTTCTAGATCTATGACAACAGGCAAATATTTTAACAGAGGAACCATGGCTTTGGATGCGCCATACATAGGGCACGTCATAAGAGAAACTGAAGATAAGATAATTGTATTTGGTGAGAAGAATGATAGATACGACATCCCAAAATCAGAAATTCAGATGACAGGCAGAAATGTCCTCATTGGGTTAAAAATAGATGATATTTCAAAGAAGTACAAGGTAAAACATGATGATCCGTTGCCTACAACAGTACCAATAGAGCATTGGACCCAAGGTGAAAATCTAGATTTAGCTACTTATGAAAGAAAATACCCAAAAGGACTATTTAACAAAGGAGTTAGAGTGCTAAACGAAGACCATGTTGGACATGTTATGAAAGAAACCCAGGATAAGTTAGTTGTATTTGGTAGTTTTGGTTATAGGTTTGATGTATCTAAATCGAAAATAAAGGAAGTAGGCAGAAATGTCATTTTAAATATGGATATTGATGAACTGATGAGGTACAAGGTAAATAAAAATGCACCATTGCCCAGCGGAGAATCAATAGAGAAACTAGCAGAAGTATAAGAGAGCAAACATCTGCAGTAACAGGGACCAAAGATCTATTTTTCGTGATAGTGCGTCGAGTAGACTTAGAATACAGATTATGCAATGGTAGTAGTTTAGGATTTGCCTTTGCTATATAGATATATAAAAGAAGAAAACATTCCTATTATTCTTCTAAAGTTTTGTATGTAAAGCTGACTTTATTTTATTGATATACTGATCACTACTAAGCGGTTTCTTTATTAAATCGTGCTCAGCGGAAAAACCAGGTAACATACTTGCTAATTCGTCCCCTATAACATCAAGAGCGGTAACGAAAAGTATCTTTATATTTGGATTCAATGCTTTAAACTTGTAATATATCTGAAATCCATTTATATTAGGCATTCTAATATCAAGTAAAATCAATTTGTAGTAGAGCGGATCTAATTGACTAAAGTGTCTTAATGCCTGCCTGGGGTCTGTAAATGCATCTACATTATATCCTTCCTCGTTTAGTATTGATTTGTAAGTAAATGCTATATCGGGTTCATCATCAATTATCAGGATCTTATCATTGGATTTGTTTTTTCCTTGTTGTTGATTTAGTTGCTCTATTAGTTTTCCTTGCTTTTCTTTTTGCAGTTTGGATAAATCTTTGGGATCTACTGACTGAACCGCGGGAGTAGTGTAGCAGCTTGTGTATTTGTTAACAACTGAATAGATCGAATAGTGTGGCCTTCCAGCAGTAGGATATTTTCCTATCATTTCAAAATTATAATCCTCAGCAACCGATGTAGTTGATGAAGAATTTAAAAAAGACTTTAAGATTTGATATAAAACACTTCCTATCACCATACCATTTGGTGGAGCGTGTGAGTTTATTTTTGTACACAAATCAAGAACAGGGCCAAGAAGATCGTGTGTCTGAGAACTCGCAGATTTAGCAATAATGGCTTTACCATAGTCTGCGCTAATTCTATAGCTAACAGATGGCAATCTCATTTTAAACATTTCTGAATTGACAAATTTATATGCCGCCATCATAGTTTCACAACACTCAATAACATTCCAAAAGGCAGATCTATTGGTACAATCAGATGTTTTTGGAAAATAAAATATTATGCTATCTCCAATATTTTTTGTTATTATTCCTTCATACTTTCTAATAATGGCGGACATTGAATTCAAAAATACCGAATAATATTTCCTGATTTTATCTGGGAAGGACGAAATCTGACTAATAACTTTAGTAGATCCTATCATGTCAATAAAACATACACAGTAAGAGTCAGATCCATTAAGGAAGGAGATTTCCTCAGCAGACATTCGGTATATCTTTGCTACCAGTTTCTATCGTTTATTTGTACTGTTAACCACTTGAATACTTGAGAATTGTGATAAACAATGTACGCTTAACTATATTCTAATATATATATTCAATTGAAGATCTACAAGAGTCTAGACCTGCCGATTATGATTTGATCTTGATATCAAAATGCAATACTTCTAACATAAGTTATAGTCATAGGATCTATAACCTAAGATGATGCTTTCTTTATTAATCGTCCTGTTATGTTAACAATGGTTATTAGGAATTATAATCAGTGGACTCAATTAATTATCTAATGTTTTTTATTATATAGTATAATTCTCAATTTGAGATCTACATGGATAGATATGCCGTCATGCCGTCATGATATAAATAAACCTCACATCTGTTACAATATTTCTGACCTAAGAATAATTGCTTATGCCAAACTGCTTTCTCTGACTATAATTTCCTTTGCTTGTTGGTTTAGTGACGACGACTTGATTGAAATGAAGAGTTATCGAATTAGTATGCTGCTTCAGATGTCCTATTAGCTGCACCAATAGTTTTGTTCCTCTGAAACCTAACAATTATTATCACAATATTCAGCACGAATGGATACCAATTACATATACTAGAGATCAAAGAGTATTCTTCTTCTCATTACATACTAATTATGCGACTGGAAGCATGCTAGTGAAATATAAAGAATCATATAATCAATCAGGTTGATGTGGATAATGTTATTCATGTAGCCTTGTTTCAACAACTAAGAGCCATTACTTCAGTTAGTATCTGTAGTTCGTTCATAGATTCAGCAACAAATTAATAATATATGATAATAATGTTATCAATATGTCTGATAATGCAGAAAAAGATGAAGTTACAACAAATACATACAATACATACAATGCAGCTAAAGAAGATGTTCCTCAAGAAGTTTTTGACTCTTCAACATACGATTCAATGACAGACTTGAAGACATCAGCTACCATGGAGGAAGACGAAGTAAACAAGGTCTTATCAGATACTGAGAATAAAGAACCCATAGAGCCTGAAAATGTACCTACTGACTCTACAATGAACACAAATGTTTCTCCCACCGTCACTCCGACTATAGAAGGGCATGCATATGCTCCAAAGAAATCAAAAGAAAATCAAAATCAATCCATATCCAAGCAATTAGACAAACAAACCATCCAAATCAATAAAAACATAACGAAAACTCTTCAGCCTCTTCAAAAATATATAAAATCTGCAGATAAGCAATCAGAACTCATAAAGCAGCTTCTATCGCAGATAAAACAGCTACAAAAGCAAGTTTCACAAATCCAAAGGGCAGTAAGGATAGGAAAGAAGAACAAGAAGAAAATATAGCAGTTTTTTCTCCCTCTTATTTTACTTGGATATCTCATCTCTAAATATGAATTATGTGATCATAAGTATACAAATGAATAACCGAAAGGATCAGATATATATTTCAAAAAAATTATTTACTTCTGATGATTATAAGATCTTACTAAACTACTGCATTCCAAAGATATACTCGTTTTCTCCATCTACACTATCGAATGTCACTTTTGTGCTTTCATGTATGTACCAGACCTTTGAATAAGGCAAGTGACTTAAAAATATTGTTATCAAAAATACAATCCTCACACACTGGTATATTCTTTGAGCCTGTTGGTTTTAGACATAACAAACACAGGTTACCTTTTCCTTTATCTGTCGTCAGAACTTCCCTTGTTTTACTATCGATGGTCTTCATATTTTTAATGTGCATATAGTGTAGTTAGGAGACTATATAATCGGAATTAAGGAGTTTTCTTCATAATTTAATCAGATATTTCACACCATTACAAAATTAGGAAGAATATTATGATTCATTTTGATATCAATTGAATCTTTTTGCATTTTTCGTAAGCATATGGTCACAGTTATTATATGTTTAATATAGTGTATTTTTGTAGTTCATTATTATAGTACGTCATACAGGTTTAAGGAAAAGAAAGAACAAAAGGCGTGTATCATTTTTGGAGCATTTTTTAGAATCGTCAGAAGGTGATATCGTGTGCAGGAACTATTATCATTACTTGCAGCATTTGCATATTGTAGAGATAATTCATATAATTGTAAATCCACCATTATATACATACCTCTCACGGTTGATTATGTAACTAATCTCTTTGAAAATCTTTCTAATGGAAAGAGAGAGGTCTTCATTGATAATGTTATTGAGCATATACCTTGGACTATGAGGGTACACATCTGCTTGCCGATGTGTATAATAAAAAAGATGACTTACTGCAACGTACACTTAAACGCCATGGCAGGCTTCTAAAAGAAGAAGATAGATCATATGTGTGTTTCAGGTGACACCGCTATTGTAGAGATGACCTCAACATCTATTGCTCTTAATGAACGACCGTACCATCAGAGGTACTGTTGATAACATGATTCGCTGATGGTCTGATCTTGAGGTTAGAGCTTGGATTCGATTCTTGTTGCAAGTGCTTCGAAGAGAGTGAATGACAAGTTCTGAGTGATTGTAGATCTTACAAATATATACGATCTTATTGAAGAATATTGAAAGTGTATTTTTCAAGTTTATTTATTTCATTTTGAGGTACTTCTCAATAGCTCGTCTAATGTATTTGCTACGAGGTATATCTCCACGATTGTTGTCAATTTTATGTAATAATGATATAGGTAAAGTAATTCCCAATTTCTCTGTTCTATCTGGATTTTTTCTTATAGTACTAACCATACTAGTAGATTGTATATAACTGTTCTATACTATAAGCTTTTTCCCTAATAACTCTAGGTTTAGTAATTATACAACTACATATCGATTTTCGATGATATTGGCTTATTGACAATACGGCTCATTCTAAAGAACTCATATGAAAACAATTGTGGTTGCTTTCATGAACAAATCTAATGCTTTATGGTCAATGGGATCATGAAATGCTGAAAAGAACTGATCCACACCTGCATTCACATAACCTCTGAGTTTCTCTCCTATTTCATAAGGGCTTTCCAACAAGGCCATGTTGAGGATCTGATGAACCACACTAGAACCCCTTTCCACACCAAATTTTCTTTTCTTGTATTCCAAGTCAGAATCATAATCAGAAATAATTACATCTAGTTCTATCGATTTAGTTTTTTTTGCTTCTGTTGTCAACATCGCTATTGTTTTGCTTATATATGGCATCAAACTTTTTGTTTAATGAAGCAAATTCGTCAGATATAAGATGATTCCCATATGTCTGCATATCTAGCAGCTGTTTGCATAGTCTTGTTTAGTTTAGCAGTAAATGACACAGGAATTCTTTTTTGGTTCTTTTGTAGTGTTTCCGCTCCCTTTATTTTGAAGTACTTTCAAAGCTGATAGCAGCTGCTGTTGACTGCCTATTCCACAATATGTCAAGGACGTGTATACATTCCTCAAGTATTGATGCCCTTTCTGCAGTAGTTGGATAATCTATACCATATGGATGCCACAACTGAGATGACCATTGGAGAGTAGCACCTGCGCCAGTTCTGAATTCTAACCTTCCATCAGAGATTTCTTATAATGTTATAGTTTGTTTTGCTTGAAGAAAGATATTTCTATATCGAGGAAACAAATATGTTATAACGGCCCTGACTTTATTTTGTTCGTTATAGCCGATAAATTGAATAGTATCGTCCAGCGATCTAGATCAATATCTGCTAGGGATTCGCCATAATAGAAACCCTAGTATCCTAAATTTTCAGCTAACATACAAGTATCCTTAATTAACCACAAACTTCAAGGCAAAAACTAGCATTGCTGCTATTTGAATTCATTTAATCTTATTAAATTTGACTTACATATGAGGTTTCAATCTTTAATGGATGATTTATACGGTCGTTACTGTATTACTCGTCTTCTCATAATCTCATCTATATGCGACATATGACACATAGTATATTATACAACATTCTTTAGTCCTTCGTAGAATGGCCATCATTAAGCCTTCACATGAAATGGGAAATGATATGGAGTCGTATGGGTACTATACAGTATCGGCAAGTGATTGTATATCTGGCAACATATTGTACCTAATAGTGCCACAAAGATCACAATATGTTGACATAAATGTCACTAAGTTTATATAAGTAATAAATGACGAATCCAATGATGAATATGATGAAGGTGTGTATGGTGTTATTTAGTTCCACTGTAGCTGGACTTTCTCTCTTTTTAGTTACTAGCAATACATTCGATCTACAATTTACTCATTTATTTCTATCATCAAATGCTGTTGTGCAAGCACGACCGAGTTTATCGCCCCAACCAGCATCATCCCAATCTCCACTATCAGATGTTTTCCAGAAAGTAGAAAACTCTGTAGTGCAAATAACAAGTACAAAATCCAATCCTAACCAAATCATTATTCAAAATGGTGTGCCTGCAACTGGTAAAAGTACGGCATTAGGTTCTGGATTCGTATATGATAACCAAGGACATATTGTTACTAATTACCATGTCATAAATGGTGCAAGAAGGGCAGATGTCACATTTACAGACGGAAATACATATTCTGCAAATGTTGTAGCAAAAGACGCTGCTGCTGACATAGCAGTATTGCAAATTACCTCTGATTTTTCAGAAGAGAACGTTGCACCACTTCCTCTTGCAAATTCTTCTGCTGTTAGACCCGGAGAACAAGTAATAGCTATTGGTAACCCATTTGGTCTAAGTGGTACTATAACAACGGGCATAGTAAGTGCGGAAGGGAGATTATTACCAAATCCTGACACTGGATTTTCTATACCTGATATGATCCAAACAGACGCCGCAGTAAACCCTGGTAACTCTGGCGGACCGTTGCTTAATACTCAAGGACAGGTTATAGGAATGAATACAGCAATATTTTCTAGTACAGGTGTGTATTCAGGAGTAGGATTTGCAATTCCATCAAACACAATTGCTAAAGAAGTACCATTG
>DATFDI010000018.1:0-9674 GCA_035252175.1 Nitrososphaeraceae archaeon | reverse complement strand
AGTTGATGGACATCCTGTAAAGCAAATTGATGATATAATAAATTATATTGAATCACAAAAGAATGTAGGAGATAATATCAAGCTTACAGTAAATAGAAATGGACAGATAATGGATCTAACAGCAACTTTACAAGAAAGACCGAATCCAATCTCACAAACTAGCCAACAACAACAACAAGATCAGCAGCAACCCGGAATGCTCATTATACCAAAATTACCACATAATCAAGGACACAGACATCATTTTTCACGATTCCTACAGCCATTGCCATAGGAGAGATATACAAATATCTAATTACTTGATTTGATAAGTAATATGAAACATAGCGCTTGAACTATATTGAAAGCAAGCAGCAACGTTCACGTTAGCAAAATTTGGATCCAGATAGTTAACAGAATAACGCATGATTATTTCGGATTATGTAAGCAATTGCATTATAGTACTGTGTGCTAATTTGGTTAATATATAATGGCGCCAATGCAAATCCCGCGCAAAAAGACAATTACGCTAACCCTGATATCATTACAATTTCTACTATTAGCTTCGATATTCATTTGTCCTGTAGTCGGAAATGCATTGTTGTATGATAATAATAATGATAATAACGATAAAAGCATGAATAGTGTTGTTTCCTTGACAAACTTCGGAGTGTGGGCTCCATATCCACTACCACTTGAATCCATTAAAAATATAACTGAACAAAAAAATGCAATAAATGCTATTCTGAAGCAAGGATATAATGAATATTATTTTCCTATGATTGATTTCAAGTCTAAAGTGGCAAGGTCAATGGCGGAAAATCTATTACAATCAGCAAATGGGACCAAATTGAAAATAATAATAATATTGCTTCCTCCTTCAGAAGCCGGACCTAAAGGGAACTTCAATTGGAATGGTTGGATTAAATATCTTAATTCTCTTAAAACGAAATACCCATCATCACTTGATGGATTTGTCATAGATGACTTTAATTTATTCAATGATAGTGCACATGCAACTAAAGTCCATGGGAATAATCATCATGGTCATAGTAATGGTAATGGCCATGACGATGATGACATGGGTGGGAATAAGAAGAAAGGTCCAAGAGAAACTGTAAACTTTATGATTAAATCTAAACTTGGAGAAGCATTGCAGAAAAGAAGAAAAGACCTTCACTTTTACCCCCTTCTTTACTTTGAAGGAATCAAGACAAATGATGCGAAAAGGGATTTTTATAACGATACTGATGGCATAATTTTGGCAAGTGTCAATTATTATAATGTAACAAATCTAACTCACAACCTAAAAGTTTTCTCAAAGGTGTTTACTAACAAGCCTATCAGATATATTGTTTATACTGATAGGACATCTAATTTCATCGACAGTAGTATGCCCTCTGACCGTCTTGTATTGTCTACTTTATCAATGGCAAATGAATCCGGCGTTGTTACAGGTGTGATAGTATGGCGCAATATAAATAGCCCTGTCATACATGATTACCTTTCTAATAGGAATAACACAGAGTATCTCTCGTTTGTTTCTGCGATGGGAAGGCTACAGCTAAAGGATGAAAACAGTAGTAATTCATATGCATGGTATAATCCATTATCTATCTCTCCTACCACAAAACCACATCACCAGCAAGAGCAAAATTTGACGAATGGCAATAACCATAATAATAATAATAATAAGCACAACGACTTGAAAAATAATGAACACCACAATAATAACATTCAGTTATCATCATCGTCGTTGCGACCATCATCTTCCAATCCTTCTACTCCAAAACTAGGAATCAGTACTTCTGATTTAAATCCCAGCTTGGCTGAAGACATGGGGTTGCCAAAAAAGACCAAAGGAGCCGTGGTACAATCGGTTATTCTAGGAAGCCCTGCCTACAACGCGGATCTTAAAGGTACAACTCTAGATGTAGATAAAAATGGATATCTGATAAGAAGAGCAGATTTGATTATATCGGTTGATGGGCATAAGGTTAACGCGGCCGAAGATATAGCTACGCACATGAAGAAAAAACATCTAGGCGACTTGCTAACTTTAGTTGTTAATAGAAATGGCCAAATATTAAATAAGGTGGCTAAACTGTAGTCAATGGATATCTGTCTACCATTTGCCTTCCTTTCCTTTTTTCAGGATTTCGTACCAATCGATAGCACTCATATACACTTTTATATATATGCATGTTCTGGTAAAGGGTTAATTTGCTTTTTTGTTCTATCTGGCACGACTTTGGCTCCTAGTTCCGTTCTTTTCTTTTTTAATAATACAGCAAAATAGCTATCAGAATGTTAAAAAATGACTACATACAATTTCAACAAACTCTAGTTAAAATGAAGAAAAAGGCAACTTACCAAAATCTTGTGAAAATATATTTCTGCATTGATTAGAATTCATCTGACACAAATTCACATTGTTATTTATCTTTAGTAATTCTTGCAACAAAGTCTGTTTATGCAAACTAAGGTAATACAAGCCCAAAGCATGATTTGTACCATCAACAATCAAACCAACATTTTTAGAAGTATCATACGCAACAATGATTTCAATAGCATAATTCCAACCATGTTTTAGTTTCTGGATGATGTCGGAGACTTTATCACTGCAAGAAAGCATAGATCGTGTTTTTTGATCTTGAAATATTTTTATGTAATCATTTACTACATAATTAATAGTTCCCGCGTTATCATGGCTGTTTTCTTTATTGTTGTTAATTTTACACCATACTAAATAATATTTGGCTAGCTTTTTAAAATCGTTGGGTCTTGACAGGGGAAGAATATCACAGCTGCCAATTCCTTTGAAGGTATTTTTTACTAATTGATAGTTTCCAGTAAATGATATGAGGTTTTTGATTGTATTTGTACGTAATATCTTATGATCCCTTGGAAGGTAAAAGTCTATTAGATCCTCAGTTTGCAATTACTACACATTTACATTTTAATCATAAAAACTGTGCTTTTACGTATTGATGATACATCATATATTATACTTGAGTTCTTCTCATTGTACCCTGTTGTTGTCTGTCTTCATTTCTAAATGAATAACCAACAAAATAACTTACAATGTAGAACTAATGAAAAATGGACTCAATAAAGGTTATTACCGTGTGCTAAAAAATAGTAGAATACATAGGGATGAAACCAGGGCCATTGATGGAAAAGTTGGAAAATACGGCTGGCTGGCTATGCAAAATTCTTATTCCAATAAAACACGAATATCAGATAGGTGATGAACTAAAGAGTGTGGCTATTTGCACACTTTCAAGTACGGATCTATTAGAAACTATATCTAAAGACAAAAACATAATGAGCAAAATTTTGATTGTAGGCAGATTACTATCAGAAAACAAGGGGATTGATAAATTGATCAAATTTACATTGAGCCATCCTAATTTGCGCCACATAATTGTGTGTGGTAAGGAAGTAAAAGGACATAAAGCAGGACAAGCACTGTTATCTCTTCACAGAAATGGAATAAATAGAAATGACGGAAGAATTATTGGAGCTACTGGTTCCTATCCATTTTTACTCTGTTCGCAAACGGATATCCAATCATTTAGGAGACAAACTATGATTTATGATTTGATAGGGATTAGAGACATGGATGTAATAAATAGTCACTTACAATTCTTTTGTGAATAATGTTTACGTTTGCTCATGTTAGATAATATACAAGGAGTTTACAAGAATTTTATTATTTAATAGCAAGTACAATACACATATGTATGCGACTATCAAAACGCCAAACTACATCAGCTATATTTTTAGTACTTGCTAATGTCCGAACTCAATAGTTGATGGTGAAATAGTTCCATCCACACGATATAATGTAGTCTTCACGGATATGCACGTCAGCCCTTACTACGCCGTTATATATATTTGTGAGATTTATTTCATTACACACTTCATTATTATTGTATTTAGCAGCATTACCATAGAATTTAGGAATACTTGTAGTATTTACTTGGTATAAAGTGTTATTTCCCATCAGTTTTTGCAATAAATGAGTGATCTTGCTGTTGTTGTAGTAAGTTCGATTATCATTGAAATATGACTCATGTAGGTTGAATAATACAATACTACTAGTGTTGTAAAAGAGATGATTAACCGTATATTCAGAGTTAGATAGCAGAGTATGATTATTTTAATTATAAATATTCTTTATCCAGAAAGAAATATCTAACATGATTATCTAACATGATTAAACGATAAAGAGAAAAATTTTCATTTGGTTGGAATATATAATAGTATAAACATAATAGTTAGATGTCTTCTAGTGAAGAACCAATAAGATGTGATGAATGCGGACAGGAGTTTGATACAATCGACTCGCTTCAGGAGCACAGAGAAGTCGAAAGAAAAGAAAAAGAATTAAGAAGTAAGGGGATAGATGATTGATGTATGTCTGCAATATTTCAAATTACGTTATCAATTTGCATGATAGTCGAATTTACGCGGTAATGAAAAGACATAAACTAATGTACATAATTTAATGGTTTGTTTGTTGTACATAGTGAGGCATGAATATATAACACGTTAAAAATTAGGCACGATGGTACGCAGGAATGCTGAAGGACATGAAGAAATCTAAGATAAGGACATGCAATAGTTACTATATCATTTATTGTTACTTGCTAAAGGCAAGCTGAAAGAAACCGTTGCACCTTCAGTATCTCTTATTATAAGATCTTATTTTTCCGCCATCGTCTTCAATAATGCTTTTGGAAATAAACAGACCCAAGCCTGTACCTCCCCCTGCATCTCTGACCTTAACATTACAAAAACTTTTTTAACTTGAAAGAGCATTCGTGACATGTATAATTGAATGAAGCTAACGAAGACCAGAATAAAACGTCTCGACAAAACATCATAAGCTTAATGGATAATTTTATCGAACAATTACTTCAAGCAAGAAGAACTTTGGTGGTAGCATTTACCCTCTCCATTTCTTCGATAATACTAGCTCCTCTTGCAGTAGGGCTTTCAATCTATTTATTGTTACACCCTTCATTCTTTGTCGCACTCGAAAATGAAGAGGATTTTGGAATTTTTCTTGGCATTTTGTTATTGGGTATTATTATAGTCTCTTCAATCTGGCTTGTGATGGGAATCAGACAATATCGATCTATAAAATCCTGGAACAAGAAATATGGTATGTTCATAAAGAAAAGAGAAGAGATAGATAGGAATATTGTGTCAGAATATGGACTAGATCAAGACCAATGAGCCCATCGCGTTGAAAGAGAACCGTTAGAAGAGGAGAAGCTTGAACAGAAAATTTCAAATTATATTTTCTGGTCGGTATGATCATTCTGCGTTTGATTGATAACAGTGAGTAATAATACAACTCATGATACGTCACATATGCGATAAATGCTTTACTTGTCCAATGCTTAGATTGCAAAGAATAGCTCGCCATTAGGAGTTTAGTTATACTGAACTGACTTAGAATGAAATAAATGGAATGGAATGGAATATGGTGGCGCGGTTCCGTAATAATACGGCACCTGAACGAACAGATATGATTGAATATATCAAATCTCTAAGTTGCTATACTAAACCGCGGCTTACAGAAACATCAGAGAGTTACAATAAAGGCTGAATCATAGTATATTCGTGACAATTATGAAGGTCTTGAATCTACCACAAAGCCCGTTTATAGTATGAGTTAAAGTTATAATCTTTTTCCCCAACCGCAATTTCTGAAACATCTTCCTTTTTTCTCATGTTGGAGAGTAGGTGAACAGAGTACGATAACGCCCCTCCACATGTTACTATCATTAATGCTATAGTTACCATTGAATAGTTCATTCTTATAGTACAGATGTGTATTAGACATAAATTTATTATTACGCTTATCTTGAAAGATGTGCGACAGCAAAAAGTTAATTGAACATCATAGAAAAGCTCTAAAGTAATGGAAACACGAAAAAATTTAGGGGTTGATCCTATTCCTAATTGATTCATAGCAATATTTTTCCAAATTGAACTTTCTAGCATGGATTAAATAGGCGATCTGCATAAACAAATATGAGAGAAGTAATTCTCAATAATGCAACCGCAATCACCTCCATCTATAAAGTGTCCTATATGTAAATGTGAACTTCGGGTAATAACCGATCCGGAGTCTGGAGAAAATATTTGCGAGAAATGTGGGATGGTATTGTCAGATAAAGTTCATGATATTATGAAAAATCAAGCTGAATCGTATGACACATTTGCTGTATCAAGAATAATCGACAGAAGTCAGAGATCATGGACTCCTACTTCTTTAGCTCGCTATGACATGGGACTTTCTACTGTTATAGGGAAAGAGAATAGAGATGCAAGTGGAAAAAGAATAGATGCATCAATGCATGTCGCAATGCAAAGGTTAAGGACATGGGATTCAAGGGCACAGATTCGCACTTCTTCCTCAGACAGAAGCTTAATACAAGCTTTCTACGAACTTGATATGCTAAAGGATAAACTTGCATTACCGGATGCACTTGTAGAAAAAGCTGCTTATACTTATAGAAAGGCTAAGAGCAGTGGACTAACGCGTGGTAGAACGATATCTGGACTTGTAGCGGCCTGTGTATATGCTACTTGTAGAGAGATGAATACTCCGAGAACATTAAAGGATATTGCAGCAGCGGCTAGCATCAGCCACAAACATTTAGCAAAAATATATAGAGTATTAGTTATAGAACTTGATATTAAAGTTCCATTAGTTGACCAAATAAAATGTATTGTTAAAGTAGCAAACAAAGCCAACTTAACTGAAAAAACGAAGCGTCAGGCGATAAGAACAATGGATGAAGTTATACAAATATCTGCTGGCAAAAATCCAATGGGCTTTGCAGCTACTATCCTCTACATATCATGTCTTAAAACTGGCGAAAATAAGACACAAAATGATATTGCGTATGCAGCAGGAGTAACCGAAGTAACCATTAGAAATAGATACAAAGAACTCAAAAGCAAATTACAATTCTCAAAATTATCAAACTAGGGTATACTTAATTGACTTTCTAAAATAATGGATGATTCTATAAAACCAATAAAGTACCAAGTACTCATAAATGAGGTTATGTTAATTTATGTATATTTTTATGAATCAAATTATAATCAAATTCAACATCCTTAATTTGATCACATAGTGAATACAATATCATGAAGTACTACTACTCCGGAAGCATAAAATTGCATTGTAATGTAACAAACGAAAGAATTACACGACGAATGTCAAGAACATACAAATCTCCACAATAAATTAAATACATTTATGTTTGAAAAGTTATAACGCAGGAGTACTAAAGTTTGGTATTATATTTTATAACATCTATGTTTTGATAGAACATTATGTCTTCCAGGGCTCGCTTACTGTTATCTCAGCAGTCATCTCCTCTCCAAATTCTATCTTCTTTGTTTTGAAGTCAAAAGTGGCTGGGGAATATTTCATCTTATACTTTATCTCCATTGTATGTTGCATATACATATACCATTAATGGAGGGTAGCAATAAAAACACAAAGTCACATATCTAAATAAAATTCCTTATATTAAAGGTACATTTATTTTATTATTGCTTAATATTCATCTTCAATGTTTCATTATCTTTACTATAAGAACTCATACCTCTACTATGGGAATCCGATTAAATATTCTACGTATGGTTACTACTAGAGTTACAAGTAATCTGTCCTTCATGGACATACTCTGATAAATACGCTACTGATCAAGGACTCGGCTCTAGTCTTTGACTCTTCTTATACTGCATGGAAGAGCCCATCAATCTTTACTATGTGGGATTACCAATTTATTGGGCTATACTTACTTTCGCTCAGTTACTGTATGGAATTGTGTTCTATCAAGTATGTTGATGTATGACTTTAAGGCATCTCGGCTTCCATATCTCTTGCTCTCTGTTCCCTTACTTCTTCATACCATCGCCATTTCGTTCGCCCATTATTCTTTTTGAAACTGCTGTAAGCAGATCTATCAAAACCAAAGAAGCCTAGAACGGTTTCTGCAGCATCAAGTAGCATTTCTTTGTACTTTTCCTTATCGTACTGAGGAAGAGAAGCAAAGTTCTCTATTGGTGTCACTCTGCAAAGAGGATTGTTGTGTTTTGAGTCTGTGTAAATATAATGAATTGTGTCGCCTCTCAGAGGATATCTTCTTGATTGAATAGCCGCAGATACATGGGGAAATAAACTCCTGTATTTTTGTATATCTTGTGAGCAGTAGAAAATGACGATGACATGAGATGCAATATAATCTGTATTATTTAATAGCAATTGTGAAAAATAATAACCTAAAACTTTCAGACCTTTGACTTAAGCTGATATATGATCATTCGCCGGAAAATCATTATATCTAACTATTTATATATAACGATGGGGAATTGAGAGCTAAATTTACATTTGTGGCTGCATGGATAATATCGGCTGTGTCTTTAGGAATTCAAAACGCTATTGCAAAAGAAACTCCATACGATGCGGGCTACAGTCATGGCTGTAGTGACGCAAAGCTATCGTTTTCTGCAAGATATATCAATCAGCCCGAGAAGGGCCCCAGCTTTCACACGCAGGAATTCATGAGTGGATATAATGCAGGATTTAGTGCATGCGGTCATGAATCTTCGTCTGTCGCTTCAAATGTTGATGGAAGTAGTAGCGGCGGCAGTTCAGGTTCATCAAGATCTGAGAATTACAACGACGGATATAGGGCAGGTGTGGCGGCAGCTGCAAGGGATATTGATCTATTCAATAATAATAAAATAAGCGGAATAGATGGAGATCACCCACATACGCCATGTACACTGACAGATATTCCAGACTATTGTAAAGGCTATAATAAAGGTTATAGTGATGAAGTGGTATCCGAGCTAGACTAAAACAAGCAGTGTGGTACATCCACCTCAATTCTACAAGATGACTAATGTTTTACTACACCATCTACTTTGTACAAATTAGTTGTATCGTCTAAGGTCAACAAACAATTATTGCATATGCAATCTTTAATAGATCTATTTACCTCGCAGCATTTTCCTAACTGAGAACACCAACAATCTACTGATTCAAGACATTCAAAATGGTTGCTACATTTAGGACATGTTTTCTGCAATGATTCTAAGCGGTTTTTAAAATTAATAATCTTTGCCTATAAACTCTAGATTTGGATCAGAGACTCTGGCAAAGGATCTAATAATACAAGATATGGATCGTGTTGAGGCTTGGTTAAATGTTCTGGCTAGCTCGGTAACTGAAGAGAGCAAATACTTCGGTTTGGAGAGTAGGCCAGTCTTATTCTAAAATCACAAAAGTTAATGACAATCATTCTTTAGTAGTAGAAACCTTCAGTATGCCAGAAGAGAATAACGATGATGCTATAGCGTTAACTTGCTGCTGGTCTGTGCTTTTTGAAAGGCCTTGGATCGTACCAATCAATGAATAGTATTTATTGGTACGCATACGCAGTCACAATAAGTTATGCACTGGTTGCATCAGTTTGAAAAATAAAAGGTAAAAAAATTAAGACTGTTGGTATTCCATCTTTACTGTACTGCAACTTTTCCTTTCTGCCATGGATGTAGTATACAATAATAGTCGTATGTTCCTGCCTTCTCAAACGTTAATGTAAAAGTTGTACTTCCATTAGGCGGTCCCATACCTTTTGGAAATAGCATAC
>DATFDI010000017.1:0-28443 GCA_035252175.1 Nitrososphaeraceae archaeon | reverse complement strand
GAATAGTTGTGCAATGCCTGAACCTAGAAAGAATGTAGCTGTTGGTATGTTTCCAAGCATTCTTGGGTGTGAAAGTGGCATATATAGATGTACTATTCCAGCTATTGCAGTAGCAACCGCAGCAGCAATGAACAAGTATTGATAATTACGAAATGAGGTTCTTTGCTGTTGTTTCATATTATTTTTTGACATAATTTATCCTTGTACCTATTCTATACGCAATTTCTCAGGTTCGTTTGTTATGCTGTTACTTTTCCTTCAATAGGTGTATTTCCAAAGTGGTCCTTGGTTGCCTTGGGGTCTACCATAATACTAAAGTTGCCGTTATCAGACAGAGTTATACTAACAGGAACATTGCTAACTGGTCCATCTTTCATAGATACAGTTGCAGTACCATCATAAGTAGTTCCAGTACTAGTCTTTGTTGGATTTCCAGTAAGCTTAAAGTCATTTATGGTATGTTTGTGCATAGCTGAGCCATCCTCTTTTGCCATGCTAAATGTGGAAGTAAAAGTAGGAGAATTTGAATTTAGGTTGTTAAAGTTCCATGTACCTGATAATTTCCATGTTCCGGCCTGGTCTTTTTGTGTACTTGCTATAGTTCCACTCTTATCTGCTGCTGCAGAAGTCTGTGCGTGAGCTATATTGACATATGCAGGTAGAGATAACATGCACATAGCTACAACTGATGCCATTGAGACAGTCATCAGTGCTATATAGCTGCGATTACTGATAGATTTTCTTTTATATACCTTAGATGTATCTCCTGTATTCTTGAAAATATTAATTTTTGACATTATTGCCTGATGGCATACATAGTATTTAGTTGTAACGCAATTAGTGCTGCACAATATTGACAGAAATCTCTATTAATGTCTATTAACCTAACTCCAAGTTAACATAACGGACACAGACTAAAGGCCATGCTATAGTTGTGAGAAGGGTCATAACTTAGACACTATAGCCATAGCCTTTGTCTATTGCTCTACAGAATACAGATAGCAACAGAAGATAGACAACAAAGTATTAAATAATTGCATTATTTAACCAAGGTTTTGAAACCTTCTATTTATACCAATGAGCATTTGAATTATAAATGAGACACTGCAAGCAGCAGACGTAATAGTTTTATTTTTATATTTTTATATTTTTACTTCTTTAGCTTGCCCTATTAGTCTTTCCTGTCTTAAACTAACTTCCTTAATTAGAATGTCTTGGGATTGTTCTTAATTTGTATCTACAACAACAGCTGTTGAGTTCATGAAAAATAAAAAAAGAATCGGGACGAACTATGTATGTATTGATTATAGTCCTTTTGGTGTAAGTGATGTCACTATGCCAAATAATGGTGTGCCTAGGAATTGATAATCAGTTTTCGCATTATCAAATGATATATTAACCAATTTTCCATTTATCAAGTCCACAATCATTGGTACGTTTTTCCACTTTGCTGTCCCATTTACATCGATGTTTGCTGTACCTTGAAATACACTATTGCCGTTTTGAAGTAGTATTGCATTAGTTGGTGATGCTGATACTGCGCCAGTAGCATTTGATAAGCCATTAATTGTTATTGTACCTGTATTTTGGCCTGCTAGCGATAATCTATTTAGATTTATGTTAAAGTTCTGCAAGTGGCCTTGGCTGACATCAAAGCTCCAGTTCCCACCAATTACACTTCCTACTAGGCTCTGAGATGCACCGGGTAATGCTTGAATAGTTTGTGGAGAAAGAATAAGTATACCCATATAGCCTCTAGCTCCAAATGAGCCTGCTACTGAAGGCGATGTAGTAGTAGTAGAAGCAGCTGATTGAGCTGATGCTGTTTGCGTAGAATATCCACTTCCTATCAATAGTGCTGCTGCGATAAGCAATGTGCCAAACATGTATGGAGTAATTTGTTTTACGAAACTTCTCATTAAATTACATATAGTGGAAAATATTGTATTTATACATTAGATTAAGTCTCAATATTTGTAAAGTATCTACATAATATATTAATATCTAATTCCGACCTTCGCAATAACCCATAAGAGATGAATATTGCACCTTGTCATACCAATAAAGATTCATAGACGGTATGGTAATGTATGCAGTTGCCTATAGACGATAAGCATAATTATATTCCTTCTATTATTAATGTTAGTTAACTAGGTTAATGAATCAGATTTGAGTTTAAGAGAAACCTCTTCGTACGCGTAAGCGGTCACGGTAATTTTATGCACTGGTTGCATAGTGGCGCTTAAAGAGGCTATGCTATAGTTTTGAACGAAAGGTCGTCATGTAGGGGGAGTCTCAGATGGCTTACTATAGCAATAGCCTTTTGCCTATGTCTTTACAGAACACAGAATAGCACTAACATATAGACAACATGATATTAAATAATTGCACTAACTTTACCATTACAACTGTTATCAAGCATGAAGAAAGGATAGGTGGCTAAAATAGAGGTTGGCTATTAGTGTTGGGGCATTTGGCATGAAACTAGAGGATTCCTGTTTCATAGTTACTTTGACCTTAAACTTAATTAACAACAAAAGTTATTGACAATTTGTTGAGTAAGGAAATTGAGATTAATGATGTGTCATTATCATCTTCTCATACCTGTCCTAACTGTAACTCAGCTAGTAATTTAACAGTTCAAAGACACATTATTGGTAAAAAAATATCTATTCTATTATGGAGTTGTAAAGGCTGCAATCATAGCTGGAAACAAACTTGGTCTTCTTATAGTGAATTTGTGTGGCCCCTGCATTACCAAGATGATTCTAAGCAACTGCAACAACAACAGCAGCAGTTGCAAATCGTATCAGAAGTATTATAGTATGCTAGCCAAGTTAATACATAAAATAGGACTGATTAAATTATATATTAATATGCAGCTGCACATACATATAAAATAATAATGGCTGCAGCTTCAAACCGCAAACGTTCTGCTACCAAAGAATATCGCTGTAGCATATGTAACAAAGTTTTCGATAGTACTGAGACATTAAATTCCCATGTTAGTATTGAGCATAGTCAGAAAAGTCATGCTCCTGCAGGCGTAGGTTAGCTAAACATTTCGTTGCATTGTGGCTTGTACTTCAATATTGTGCGTACATACTTCTTAGAGTTTATTAACATGCTTTACTTTTTTAGTACAACGACATGACAGATATAGCAAATGTAATAGAGTTAGTTGGTAGTTCTGATAAGAGCTGGCAAGATGCAGCTCTCGCTGCTTTAAATGAAGCTAAAAAGACGATACATGGTATAACAGGAGTTGAAATTGGTGATATGACTGCAAAAGTAGACCCAAATTCTGGAAATATTACTGAATATCATACAGCAGTCAAAATAGCATTTGGTGTAGAACATTAACTATTACGCCTATTATTATGATAATAGTGACAAATGCCATATTATAGATATTAAGTCACACTTAACCGAAGCTGTAAAAAAGGCTAATCCAAATAAAACAGAAGGTCCGCTACAACTCTTGCTGTCTATTTTTTTCTATAAATGGCATTCTTATTTTCAATTACCCATGACATTAAAATTCAAATCAAACGACAACAAAAGATAATAAGATTTGCTTTCATCGTCTTCCTTACTGCTAGAAACCTTTATTGGAATTGGAATAGTTGCACGGATAAGCCTTTCATATTTACCTATTGAATATACTAGCCTGCCTATTTTTGATTCAAAATCTTCCCGTATGGCAGCACGAAGTACAGCTTGCATAGCATAATGTGCTGTTTCTTTCTTGTCCGTTAATGGAGTCAACCCATTTCTGTATGCAGTTGCAACCAGACTGCCAAGGTTGTTGGCTATACCTGCAAATCTAATAGAATTATCTAATTGTTGTATTTCTTTGCATATACTATCCAAGTTCTCTTCAGCTAACGATGGCATACTGATATTACTACATAACATTCTTTTTTATGATGTTGTTGAGAGAAGATAATATTACTTAATTTTCCATAATTATATTTTAATTCCAGAGAAAAATTAATACGTTCTTTTTAATTAATCAAGAATTGCATTTGGAATAAGAAAGCAATACGAATAATGTAATGTATCCACAGTTTATATGAGATGATGTGTATGTAACTAGCTATTCCGTCTGTTAAAGAACATCCAGAAAAGTATAGTTGGTGGCTAAACGAATTAGAATCTCTGGGGTTAGCTGTAAAAAAAGCAAATGTCATAAATGATATTACTGAACTCAGCAGTCTGACAGAAAGTCTAAAACAGGTAATGTTTCAGGACTACAAAACTTGCTATAATGAAGAAACCAAAGAAGGCATACTAGTTAAGTGAATATACAAGATATAGCAGTATTTTTATCTATGATGATTCATTTGACATAATAGGTAGACTCGACATTTCATCATTGTTGGTGCGAAAAATGACGTATTATTTACTATAGTGGACCATGAAAAGCACGAATTTCTAATTAATACTTAACACGTCTTTAAGCATGGTTGATGAAGTATTCCTTTATGTTCAAAAAGCATGCAGTTTGTCCTTTCTTACAAGTCTTTGGATGATGGTTTCCTATTTATTAGCAATTTAGAATCTCTATTGCGTGTGGCAAAAGCATAGCCAAATGCAAATGAAATTATTATTATGGCCAGAACTGGCCCTGTGAATGAAGGTAGTATATCTGAATTAGTTATAATAGAATACGATTCTATTGCTGCTACGCCCAAAGCAGCTGCACTTAACGCATAGGCCATATATCTAAATGCTTTAGTATGAAATATTCTTGCAAAAGCTGAACGCAAAACTACGCTGTCTAACGTGTCTATTGGAATCATTCCTATAGCGAAGAACCCAGCTAAAATTAATGCAACTTTCACTCCAAGTGCTGCAGAAGCCACAGCCGATAATGTAATCGCAGATATTTGAGTAGCAGTATCAAATCCTAAACCAAATACTAATCCTGTAATTATGGCTGAACCAAATGGTCCAAATATTGCAGCTCTATTAGAGATTTTACCCGCTAGGATTGCTGAGCCTGTTTTGCCCCATCTTTTCATTGAATATATATTAATTGCTCCAATTGCAGCTAACGCAATAGCTCCTATTACACCGCCCCATAATGAGATTTGATCAACTTTGCTGCTTGTGGCGCTACCAATAACGTAGATAATCAATAACATTTCGGCTAACACTGAAGCCATATGTCCTACACTAAATCCAGTTCCAACCCAACGTGCGCTTTTACTTGCATTATGAAGCCTTACAAGGTTATCAATAGCAGTGATATGGTCAACGTCAACTGCATGTCTCATCCCAAACATCAACATTGAAGGAATTGAAATGGCAAGAAATGTGTTTAAATCAGATGCTGCTGCTATAACCATTCTTAGTTACTATTCCTCCCCATATCATGTATGATGTCAAAAGTATTACTAATTCGTAAAAAGGTAATACTTAAAGATTTCCAGTTTCCCCATATCATACGCCTTATGTAGACATCAAATATTCACATAGAATCTTCATCTAAAGAACAAATTGAAATACAATACCGCTGAAATGTATGCGAATATGCATCTAATATTTAACAAAATTGACTTTCAAACTTTTTATCCCACGGTTTTCTGACAAATCCTTTACTAAACTCTTTATTGTTTTTATTTGACCTTTAACCATTATAGTTTCAAGACAGTTGTCGTTGTCTAAATGTATGTGAGTAGCTGCACTTATTATGTCATTGTATTTGTGTTGTGTTTGAGTCGATTTTGTATCTTGATTGTAAATATGGTTATTATAGAGCATTGTTATTGAACCAGCACCTAAATGCTTATCTTCTAACTTCCATTCGTTTTCATCTATGAATGAATGCAGGGCTGTGTGAATAGCTTTTGACCTGTCTGGAAAACCTGCTTTTACCATACTTTTATCAAATTCTGATAATAGTTCTGAAGGTAGCGACATGCTTATTCTCCTAAGATGTGAGTTTTTCCTAGACTTACGACCAAGATTACTGTTGCTTTGCAATTAAGTATTGTAAATGATTTTCTTAGTTATACCTTTTTTTATCTAAGCGTATTTTCTATTGGTATAATATGATAAAATAATTTCAACTATTGCAGTTGATATAGAATAAAAAAGGAATATAAGATGAATCTTTTTGGCTATATATGGTGGCTTATTATGGGCATTCTACATGTATTCTCTCATTATGGTCCACCTGCAGCAGGTGTACGTGTTGTAATGTAAAAGGTATCATTAATGTTTATATGAATAGAAGCGTTTTATTTTTTCATCGTGCGTTCTATAAAATGTGTATTGTACTATTAGCATTTCTTTCAATTGCAGCAGTTATCAATTGCTACTTTATTCCATATGCAAATGCTGACACGCCTGATAATGAATTTCTGAGTGGCTACAGGGAAGGTGTACTGCAAGCTCACCAAGACATTGCTGAGCACAAAAATGTTGAAGCAAACGAAGCTCAAATTCCATGTGCTTCGAATTGGAGCAGCGACTTTTGCTCTGGATACAAAGCAGGCTATAGCCATGAAACGTTAGATGAGATACCGTAATACGTTAGATTAAATTCGTGAAAGTTCTGATGGTTGTGGGCATTGGTAATGGAATAATGATGGGATTTGTAATGCTAGTTGGAATTATTATAGTATTTGCAGTAGCTACTTATCCAGCCTTTGCAATATCAGAGGATTATCGAAGAGGGTACGATGCAGGTTGCTCAGGTAAAATAGTGCCCGGTCATCAAACTGATAATTTCATGAGTGGTTATACTGCCGGTGCGATAGCTTGTCATAATAATATCAATTCTATACAGCAGCAAATACAAGCGGAGCAATCGCTGCAATAACTTTTTAATTCGTTCCGCATATTCATACAATTACCCAATGTGAAATATTCTGTAGAATGGACATAGAATGAGATTCTACTGTTGCTTATTTTCTTCTAATTGCAAAGCAGATGATGATGGTGGTGGTACAAATGCTGCTGGTTTCGATGAATAGCCATTAATAATTTCTTTTTCAAGTATGTCTACTAGGGAGCTGTAGAGTTTCTCTGATTGTTCTAATAATATAGTTTTGCAATAATCGCTATCATAACCATGTGACACCTGTTGTGTATTAACATTGTCTTTATCTGCATGCAATGATAGAACCAAAGAGTTGTACTTGTTTGGGTCATCTCTGAAAGATTCGATTATAGACATGAGAGCAACATTTAGCAGCGTTCTAACATTTGACAAATAATGATACACATTATCTTTGACAGTTTTTGCGATTTTGGTGTATTCTTCATTATCGTTTTCGAAATGTTTTACAAGGGACTCTTGTCTTCTTTTTTGCTCCTGTAATTGCAAAAGCCTTGCAGTCTCTCTGTCGCAGTCTTGAATGATAGAATCGAGCGTTAGTCGGCTAGTTGCAATTCGTTCCTCTAAATATTCAGCTTCTGTATTTAGATTTGCTTTATTTAACTTTAGTATGTCTATTCGCTTTTGAAGCTGGTCGTATAAAAATTGCGTAGTGGGTAAACCACTATTTGCAATATGAAGTAGCTTGACTACATGGGATACATTCATTTTAGCAGTCTTTGCTGCTTTGCATAGGCTTACAAAGTACCATACATCACCCTTAAGCTCTAAATAAATTTTGGTCACAGCATCAAGCTGAACAAGTCTTAGATACTCTGAATGGTATTGAGTTGCTGGACCCTCTCCAATGTTCAAGTCAATTGCGACTTGTAATGGTGTCTTGCCTTGTGAAAATAGTTCATATGTTTGTACTTGTAATGACTTGTGCTCTTGTCTTTCCTTTTCTTGATATGCTTTATCTACAATAGGTTTAATGTCTCTTAGAGAAATTCTTGCTATTTTAGCTATTTCATTGTATGTCTTATTATGATTAAAATAAAGGTCTAAAACTAGCTCTTCTTTTTGCTTTCTTGTAAAAACCTTATTGGTGTCTATATTTTCATTTGACATATCCATAGGAATTTATGAAAATTGAGTTTAAAAGAAAAAAGTCTTGTTACCACATAGTATTCGTTTATTACCATTCAATTATCATTTATGTCGTGTTGATGTCATTACTTGTAACCTGCTACGCATATAACCATATATTATCATGCAATTTTAGCTGAACTCAATGTGGGCCTTTTCTCTGACCGTATTCAGCATAAAATTTTGTATCAATTATATTGAAAATCTATTGGATTCAGAATAATGTTAACTATAAACAGCGCCCGTACTAAGAGAGGAAAAATAAGGTTTAGGACGACCTTGTCCAAAATAAAAGCGCAACGTGTGGAAAAGAGGTGTACGCTGGTGAGAGCTCCGTAATGTTTGAGAGTAGTTGGAATGAGATTCCCCCTACTTCATACATAGTAGAGGCAAGAAAAAGAATTAGAATCATCTGGTTGGGAAAGCCGGTAGTGCTCCCTGAGAGATATGGACTGCTTAATGTTGAACTGTTCTCAACTGATATGTTAGCAAACATATTTGACATCAGCAAAACCAAAGCTCGTGAGTGTATTGTTTCTTCTGCCAACGATTGGATTGACTTTGTTTCAGAGCGACTGTATTGTCCAGTCTGTGAAGACGGCAAAAATTGGAATGATATAGATGGCAAGAAACTAAGCTTTTTGGATTGGATGTCCACATCAAAGGTAAGGAATGACAGCAAATATATTTTTGAAAAGGAAAGGTTCTCAGATAATATCATTATTACGATTTTTGATACTACTAAACAGAAAAGGTTGATTGTTGATGGTATCAATAGAGCAGCTGCGTTAACTATTGCTTCTGAAACTGGCGTAGACATTCCTAGTATAAAAGTACTGGAGTGCCATGGAGACAGAATAGATGTGCTGTTTCCATGCGATATCCATCAACTTTGAGAATAAATCATGGCTACATTGAACTTTTGCGGCATATGTGTTGCTGCATAAACCACGTGTCGCCTTTTTGTATGCAGTTTTTGCAAGCCCAAGTATCAGAATGTCCCAAGCGATAAAGTGATTCTTGTTTTATTGTAGATAAGGAAGAGTCTCCCGCTGTAATTGCTGATGGCTCTGATGGCTCTGACGACCGTTCTGGGATGGCAGCATATTTTTCATTTTCATTTGTTGTATTATTTACAATATTATTATCATTTCTCTCAGGAATATTGGCACTATTTGTATGATTTTTTGTTAGTTCAGCATTGTTATTGTCTTTGGATGGTGATGGGCCTTCACGAAAACCATCAGACCCGTCAGAGTCATCAGCATTGAAACAAGTCCCACGAATGTTAGAATATGTTATATTGTTCGATTCAGATATTTCGAATAATTTCTCAGATTTTGCATCGTCAGATTGTATAAATTCTTCATTATAAGAAGTATTTTCTTGTAATTCGCTAGCTTTACTGCCTTTATCAATATATTCTTCTAACGAGCCACTTTGCACAATATTATTTTGCTTTTGAGAGTCTATTGCTGCCGCCAAGTTGTTAGTTGTTGTTGATGTAGAGTTGTGAAGTAAAGCAGATGATAAGTTATTCTCTGGACTAGTCGTGTTATTCTTATTGTTTATAGCAAAGTAATTTTCTGGATTCTTGTAGTATATATCTACTAATTTCTCTACTGTTAGCTCATTATTCTCGTGACTTTTTAATTTTGTTTCAAATTCGGAGTTTTCAGAATAATATTTTATTATGCTATTAATTGTAGATATTATATAATCTTTATCAGGGTACAATGCAAAATCTATAATGTCAACTTTTAAATGTTGCAATGAATTATTCGTTATATTATTTTCGAACAATTTAATATATTTTGGCAATTGCTGCTTTAGCTCTTGCTCAGTAGTAGTCGCAGTAAACGTGACTCCCGGGGGATAATAGATTTTTGCACGTCCATCAATTCCACTTTCTGTTTTATCGATATAGTTATGGTTAATTAAAGGAGTTAGATAAGTCTCAAGAATTTGCTTTGAAGTATAAGTCCTCTTGTAAATTTCCTTTGTTTTTTCAATTAGCTGCTCGGTAGTTACAGCTATTCTTTTCTCAGTTAATAGCTCGCCTTTACTATTTTCTCTTGAATCGGGTTTTGTCTTGGTTTTGTATAGTTCCAGAAATACGTCCTTATACCATTCTAATACATATGGTCTAACTCCGTTTGCATACTCCATTAGAAATATGGATTCACCTAGGTCTTCAAATAATGCAAAAGGTACAGTTTGTATGATTGGGTTACCTTTTTTACGAATTTGCAATACCGGTCTTTTGTTTATATTTACGAGCGAAAGTAGTGTAATAAAACCAAAGAACCTATTTGCAGTAGTCATATCAAAGGCCTTATCTGCTGGAAGCGACCTTTTTAGAGCATCCTTAAATGGAATGATTACATTATTTTTTCCCGGTTCTATTCTATTGCAAACGTGCAATATTTCTTCTTTGAGTTGTTTAATAATTTCTCTAGCTTTTTCCTTGTCCGAATCACTTATTATCGTTTGCTGGTATACTATATCTGGTAAGCCATACCTGTCAGCTATTAGGTCTACTGCCTCAGCATATTTATCCAGAGTCATTTTAGGGTTTGTAATTATAAACCTTCTTTGAATTTCCGGGTATCGTGCATGGTGGCTATAGTCAATGGCTTGGGCAAATATTACAGCTGGCCAACCTCTAAGAATATTAGTCTTGGTTTCAATACCCTTGCGAGTATCTGTATACTCATATTCAACTTCATATTTATCATGGGATAGCAAAGGCATCAAAGTGTTGAATAATTCAGGTTTAGGAGTATCAAGAAATACCAAAATTTTATGCGATAAGTCAATTAATTTTTTAGCATGTTTGAGTAAATCTTTCTTTTGTGCTTCTAGCTGGTTTATTTGGTTACGTCTGGCCTTCTTGAAATCGTTGTTCTCGCTACTTGCTATATCGCTTTCTTTATCAGCTATATCAGAATCGATTTGTTCTACTTTATCATCTATAGAAACATATTCTCCAATTTCATTTTTTATTACTAAACTACCTTGTCTATGGAATAATGCTTTGTCTGTCATACCAGCCAAAAACATTACGTCATCTTTGGGGAATTTTTCACCCACCTTATTTAGAACGTAATTTTTGCCCTCTCCAGTTGGCGAATTTATTGCCAAGTTAATTGGGTTATTGGTATAGGCGCTTAACATTGTATAAGATATTTGCTTTACTAGGCGTTCTTCTTTCCTTGCTTCCTTCAAACATACATAGAAGCAAAATTGTATAGTATCATCTAGCAGAGAATCATTAGAAGCCATGAATATCACCATTAACAACTTGAAATTTTGGCAAGCAATTCTTACAAACATGTACTATGCAATATAGCAATTGATTAAGTGGAAGTTTTATGGTTGTAGTTGCAGGATTGTCGCAGCCAATATTATAACATATTACTGGTAGTGAAGAAGAATCTTTACATATGGCATACGTATAATTATTGTTAGTCATCTGCAGCACCTCCTGTTGTGGATACGATGGATGCGATATCAGCAAAGCCGTGTCTTGGTTGGACTCCTGACCGACTCTGCTGCTGACCATCCATGCTTGTCATGATGATTAACGTAACAAATGAGTTCCTTAGTTTCAATACGTGCCTGTTCTCTTTCTTTAATAATGCTATTGTGGCAGGCTCGTTCTTACAAAGATGGTTCCATTTTTCATAGCAGTAACCATTTATATGTTCCTTCCAAGGGAACTCCGACTGTATTTTCATTTCTGTACTTATCATGCTGCTATTACACCTCCGCCTTTTGCAGAATCAGCTTTTCATCTTCTATGTGCACTTTCAAAAAATTCCCCTTTCCGATTCCTAACTTCTCCGAAAAAACCTTTGGCAAGACAATCGTCAGGCTTCTTTCACCTGTATATGCTTGCACTTTCCGAATTTCGGTTTGATATGATTTCATATTATTACTAGTAATGCAATGATATATAAAATGGGGTGTAGCGTACCATTATGGTACGTAATGGATAGTAATGAACTTTATGAACAACTAGTCAAGATAAAATTAAAAGTTAAGCCAACTTCTCACCGCCAGCTTGAGGTAAGAAAGAAAAAACAAAAAATTGTAAATATTGTGAGACAAAACAGTAAATTTGGCGTAAGTCACTCAGAGTTAGCCGATATACTCAATATAGATAGAAAGAATCTTAGGCATTATACAAAAGAACTAATAAACGAAGGAATAATCATTAGAGGGGAAGGAAAACAGGGAAAGTATTATCCTGCTGATAAAGAACATAGGGGTCCAGTTATGGACGCAGACATTTTAGGCCTAGGTGCTGCAGGATTAGTTTTACAAAAAAATGAGATACCATTAGATACACCATTTGTCAAACCTGTCGAAGGTGACACCGGTTTACAGCACGCTCTATTTGAGTTCTCTAACAAAGTCGGAGCTATCGTTACCTACTTGCTAATTCAAGCAATGAATCCTGAAAATCGGATTACAGACGATTCGAAAAGCAGTAAAGAGAAGGATTTAGACATTCGATATTGGGTGGATAGTGCTACGTCATCCCTACAGCAATTCCTATTGCCAATTTTCCAAAATATGCTGATTTCTTATCTTTTAGATTTCGAATGCCTTCTAAATGACTTCAAGAATAAAGACGGCTCTATCGACCAAAATAAGGTCGCATTATACACTATACAATTCGAACATCGTCAACCATTTTATATTCTTGACAACAGGATGATTTCTGAACTGATGTCTGAATTACACAAAATATATCCTAGCATAATATCGGAATTGGAGAACGTTAAAGCTATGGTACCTAAAGCAGTTGCAAAGCAGTTAGCTGATGCGCAGCAAAAGTCTTTACGTTCCAAAACTCAAAAACGCACACAGCAAAAAAATAATTCCGCTTCTTCATTTCATTAACCTCTGCCATGAGTTTCATAATATAGCATACTATTACGTATAACAACTGTTGTGGTAAAAAATTCCAATGCTTGTTATAAAAGAGAAGACAACCATTGCTGGCATGGCTGATGTTTTTATTTCCGTTATAATTTCGCCATCAATTTTTGCAAGCTTCGTTTATATGCCACGTTTAACAATATAACAACTGCCGTATAATCAATTTATAGATTGTCAACTTAAGCTAAATCTAAATGTATTTTTAGTGTTTAATGCGTTTTCAATCAGTATATTGTTCAATTTCACTGAAATGAAACAAAAGCAAGCATTAATCATAGAGTCACCAGTTCAATTAAATCCCTCGATCAGTAAATGTGAAAATTTTGGACATCAAATCTGCAATTGTGGTTATTGTCATGTTGACGGGTAATTGGATTGAAAACTCCAGGGATCATTTTTTCAGGAATTCGAAAATGGCTGCAGGGCGTCAGATAATCTAGGCCAAGAATTTATTGTTATATAGCTGCTATTATATTGCACCAATTTGCTTTAACATTTCCATTTGGTCATAGAACAATCTCTCTTCTAGAATCTTTCCATCCTTCCAGTGGGCAAATGTAGTAATCTAGATCAAATTTCCTGTTAGTTGGTAGAACCATCTTTCCGTCAAGACCTTTCATTTCTCCTTAAATGTACCAGTAAAATCCGCTACTGAGCAAGTAGTCTCTTCTGCAATGAGTATTTTGTAAGGATTATTGATAAGATGATTATCAGGAAACATTTAGAAAAATTTGATTGATTCTTGGCGATGGTCATGCACTCCTCTTGTTGGATCTGGTTGACCGGGCCAAAATGCCGTACATCATCTGCATGTCGCTCATTGAAGGTATCCCACTCCTGCGAATTCCAAGCGTCATTAGCTCTTTATTTTTCTGTTGGATGCTCATACCTTCTATTGTGATCGGATTATGCTACATAAAGAATTTCAAAATCAGCCAGTCTGTCAGTTGATCTAATCGTTTGGCCAGAAACACGATGAGATAATGGTCACTAACTTCGTGACAAATTAATGTTGTCTTTATTAGTCATTTTAGCGTATCTATTTTTGCAGATGCACCAAATCGGCAAGAGCAACCATAACGAAGAAAGAAATAGCACGTTTAAGATTAATCAATCAACAAAGATAGGCTACGTAAGTCTAAATGTTTCTGATATTCAGAATTCACTTGAATTTTACCAGTCAATATTAGGATTTAGACAGATCCAAAAAAAATCATGTGTTGCTGCTGATAGAGCATATCTCTCAACCGGTGGGACACAGTCATCAATTCCTATGTTAGAACTAGTACAGACAAGTCAAACAGATTCAAACTTAGCAAATTCTAGAAGAGCAGGCCTGTACCATTTTGCAATATTGCTTCCAGAAAGGAAAAATTTAGCGGATGTCCTTCTTTACTTAAGCGACAAGCAAGACAAAATACGTTTCGACGGTCTTGCTGATCACCTAGTATCGGAATCCCTTTACATTCGTGATCCGGACTTTATTGGTATTGAGATTTATAGTGATAGACCTCAATCCGAGTGGAAATGGAATGATGAAAACGACAACAAAAATAATAATAATAATAATAATAATAACCGCCAATTGCAAATGGCTACATTACCCTTGAATACTGACAACTTGCTTAAGGAAGCAACTGACAAAGGGTGGATTGGAATGCCTACTAATACTATGATTGGACATGTACATTTGCATGTAAGAGATTTATCAAATGCAATGAATTTTTATCGTGACATTTTAGGATTAAATTTGACTACGACTAATCCTGGCGCTTACTTTTTTGCTGCTGGAAGATACCATCACCATATTGCAACTAACACATGGCTAGGAACTAACATCCTACCGGCTTCACCAAAAAGCATAGGTTTGAATCATTTTAGTATAGAACTCCCAAGCAAGGAAGAATTCGATAGGACTTTCAAACAATTACAACATCAAAACATCGTTGAAAGCAACAGCGAGATATCGTCGAAGGCAATTTTTATACGAGATCCTAATGGTATTAGAATAAGTTTATCATATGGTAGAATAACAATCGAATGAAGTTAGCAATATTGCAGATTTGGAAACCAATAGAATGATTGCTATCGCTTAATTCTTCTATTCTATTCTGTTCTATTCTACTCCTTCTTCATAATCGAAACAACGATTTGCTATCATGTTATCCTTTAATATTTTGATTTCCATATATCGATAATGAAGTCTGCTCAATTCAAAAGATATGGAGGCAGCGATGTAGTAGAGATCAATCAAACGACGACGATGTCTACACCAACTTTAACTGCGGGTAACGTTCTAGTCAAAATAAAAGCAGCTGGCGTAAACCCGATTGATTGGAAAATTCGCGAAGGATATATGCAACAAATGATACCTATTCATTTTCCATCAACGTTGGGAATGGATTTTTCAGGTGTAATTAAACAAGTTGGTGGCGAAGGAGTGGTATCTCCAGCTTTCAAGCAAGGCGATGAAGTATATGGCCAGGCCGGAGCAACAAATGGTGGGTCTGGAGCATTTGCAGAGTTAGCTTTAACAAATGTTGATCACATTGCACACAAACCCGAACGTCTAAATCATCTACAAGCAGCAGCTTTACCACTTGTTGGTGTTAGCGCCTGGCAAGCACTTGTTGACAATATAGGATTATCAAAGGATCAAAAAATCCTAATTCATGGTGGTGCAGGAGGAATTGGATCTATTTCTATTCAACTTGCAAAGAAAATTGGTGCATACGTGGCAACTACAGTCAGTGCAAACGACAAACAGTTTGTACAAGATCTGGGAGCAGATGAAGTAATAGACTACAAGACCCAGACTTTTGAAGACTTGGTACACGGCTACGATGCTGCATACGATACTGTGGGTGGCGAAACATACACAAAATCATTCATGGTGTTAAAGAAAGACAGCGGCATTGTTGTCTCGATGCTAGAACAGCCAAATTCAGAACTCATGCAGCAGTTTGGTGTAAAAGCAATTTTTCAATTTACTCAAGTCAACAACGAACGCCTTAGGAAATTAGCGGAATTCGTGGACCATCAAGACAATAATATAGAAATATATATCGATAAAACATTCCCGCTAGATGAAGCGGGAAAGGCGCTTGATTACCAGAAAAATGTTCGCCCCCGCGGCAAAATTGTCTTGGTAATATGATATAAGGTTTGTTAGATGGATGCTTATTTTATTTCAGAAGTACTGAAAAAAGGTGCAATAAATGTTGCACGGAAGCCCTTGATTAAAAGGCATGTTAAGATATCAGTGTAGGATTATTTTTTTATAGTATCAAGTAGCTTATATTATATTCATCTGTTCATTTATTTCTTGGATACTCTCTACGTGTATACAAACAAACCAAAATCTAATTAGTTTGTGATAACTGCGATGCATATATAGTAAATTGGTATATATTTTGTATACAAATGTCAAAACCATTACTCGTGTGGAATCAAACAGATAGATCTACAATCAAAATCTACTTTCAAGGAGAATAAATACCAATGGGAAAGTCACAAGGCATCACTGAAAAAATTAATAATACTGAACACGAGAAAAGTAATCAAGAAGATATATTAGGCATACATCACGTTACTGCAATAGCTAGCGATCCCCAAAAAAATATCGACTTTTATACTCAGATTTTGGGTCTTAGACTGGTAAAGTTAACAGTAAATTTTGATGACCCAACTACATATCATCTCTATTTTGGTGACGAAATAGGACGTCCAGGTACAATCCTCACTTTCTTTCCATGGCCAAAAGCTCCTAAAGGACATAGAGGAACAGGACAAGTCATCACTACGTCATTTTTGATTCCTAAACATTCTATGAACTATTGGCTAGATAGGCTCAAGAATCAAAAAATACCAGTTCACGGTCCTACAAAGCGGTTTGGTGACACTGAAGAAGTGTTGACGCTATACGATCCGGACGGACTGGAATTAGAGCTCGTAGCGAACAGATCTGCTGAACAGAGAACTGCCAATGTATGGAAAGAAGGTCCAATATCTATTGAACATGCGATAAGAGGTTTTCATTCTGTGACATTATCAGAAGTAGGATATGAATACACTGCTCATGTTCTGACCAACGAACTAGGATTTAAGTTCATAGGTCAAGACGGAAGCCGCTTTCGTTTCCAAATTAGTGAAGCTAAGGAAGATGATGATGCTGCTGGTAGGAACAAGAATACCCAAGGAGCGCATCAGGGATCTAACATTGTAGATGTACTTTGTATTCCAAGTGCACAATATGGTATGATAGGTGTTGGAACCGTGCATCATGTAGCTTGGCGTACACAGTCAGATGAACAACAAAAAATATTGCGAGCTAAGATAGTCAAAGCTGGTCTGAACGCAACGCCTGTCATAGATCGTACCTATTTTCACTCAGTATATTTCCGAGAGCCAGGCGGCGTACTCTTTGAAATAGCCACTAATCCACCTGGCTTCGCAATAGATGAAAAGATAGAAGAGCTTGGTACACATTTGATGTTGCCTCCATGGCTTGAATCGGTACGTAAGGACCTCGAGGTAGCTCTACCGCCAGTACGTTTACCAGATAAGAAACAAAAAGAGCAAGCACAAGCGTAAAGCGAGAAACAATCATCTGAAAATAAGGGAATTGAAGTCGATAAAATGGACGGGAAGAAGACGCTCGAGCTGGGTTTCATGCACCGTTTCATACCTCAAAGACCAGAAGAAAGCGGAGCTGGTACAGGAACTAGAAGACAAAAAGCAGAAATTGAGGTGTTTACCAGATTATAATAATAAACATTAATGCTAATAACATAAAGCAGTCAAGATGTCAAGTCATCAGAATATGACAAAGTATGTTAAGCATAATAGAGTCAGAATAAAAACAGGCATAAAAAGAGAGGAAATAACTAAGATACTTTTGGAGTTCTTTGAAGAAATTAAAGATAAATCCACAGGCATGAAAGGATTTATGGTAATGGATGACTTGCAAGATACACAAGAATCAGTAGTACTCACTTTCTGGGAAAAAAAAGAAGATATGGATTCTTTTTATCAACCAGAAAACAAGCTCTTATCTGACCTAGTTAAAAAGCTAAATCCTTCATTTGAGCAATTGCCAGCGAGAAAGGATTATCAAGTAGCTAAATTCGAAGCAAGTTAATAATAATAATATCAAGTGTAAAGTCAAATATAGAGACAAATACAATTCCTAAAAAACTAGATTATAACAACAGGTATCTTTATCCTATAGTAGATATGAAATGCTTGTCTATGAAACAGCCATATGCAGAACTTTTAATATCAGGAAAAAAGACTATTGAATTGAGAAATTGGAATACATCTTTCAGAGGAAATTTTTTGGCACATGCCTCAAAGAGTATAGATAAAGAAAGATCGGATTCCTTAGGTATAGATCAAAATAAGTTTATTTGCGGAACAATTTTAGGCTCCGCCGTATTATATGATGTCAAACAATATAGAAACAAAACCGAACTTGAAATGGATAAAGATAAACACCTAGCAGACATCAAAAAATTCGGCTTTTGCAGGTATGGATTCATGATAAAGGGCGCACATAGACTTAAAGGCTAGTTCCACATTCGGGTACGTTAAAGTTCTTTGAAGTCGATTATTATTATATAATCATGTATACTTAATTTGTAACATTTCTTTATCAGAGAAGTTTGAAGGTACAGCTACAACTTATCTCACACTAGATCTTGGCAATAATATCTGAATCAAAAAGTCTTAAAACTGAATTATTATTATTATTATTATTATTATTCAATCCTATGAAATGCAGTATAAAGTGTCTAACACCAATATCTAAATATTTTCTAATGCCTTGTAATACCTTTTCAGGTGTTCCTATCGTAAGGCTGTCAACTAGGTAGCGGGAATATTCTTTCGCACTTTTATCTTCTCTTTTGCTTTGTATAAGCACTTCATTTACTTGCTCTTCTGATTCCCTTATTATACAAGGCAACACGACGGAGTATTCTATATCTTCTTTGTAGTCCCTTGCAATTGAGCTGCAATATTCCTTTAAGATGGAGATCTTTCTTTTCATGTCAGCGGGGGAACCAAAAAAGAGATTATATCTATTAGCATGTTTTGCTACAACTTTGAGCAAATGCTTCTCACCCGATCCTCCAACCATTATCAATGGATGAGGCTTTTGCAGTGGTTTTGGATTGCATATTGCATCTTTTATTTTATAGTATTTCCCTTGAAATGAAGCATATTTGTCTGTCCACATTGCTTTGATTATGCTTATTGATTCATCAAGTTGTACAATTCTTGTTCTATCTGGTGGAAAATCATATCCATATGCTAGATATTCTTGCTCATACCATCCTGCACCAATTCCTAGCTCTATTCTACCATTACTTATGATGTCCAAAGTTGATAACATCTTTGCTACCAATGCTGGATTGCGATAAGAGTTACATACAACTACTTGTCCTATCTTTACTTTTTTTGTAATGGCTGCTAGAGAAGATAGCAAAGTAAAGGGTTCAAAAATATTTTTTTCTACATCATCTTTATAGTGAGGAATAAGATGATCATAAGCATATATTGAATCAAAGTCTAAATTATCCGCTGCTGTTGCAACAGACTTTGAGAATTCATATTGGCTAACAGGATTATTTTCTTGGTCCGATGGGAGATCGCCTCTTCTCCATCCTTGCGGAATAGCTAGTCCAAATTTTATGTTATCTGGCATGGTGATACCTGTTCTGTTACAATTACAATTACAATTACGATAAACGATACCTCTAACGGCTCGCTGAATACAATTAGGTTATATACCTATTTTATGTTCTCATATGCTTCTGAGATTTGAGGTTTAACATTTTCTATTTCTTTTGCAGTTCTAGCTATGTGGTCTGTTGTAGACTCAGTTCTACTTTTTCTCAACGAAATTGTCAAAGAATCCTTTCTTGGTTGTATGTCTAAGAATGTTCGAAATGTTAGTGATTTAGCATAGGTTATCCTGTGCGGCCTAACCTCTTCAATGACATTCTCACCAAGACTTTTTACAAAATTTCTTAAATCCAGAAGTATACTTTTTGTTTCTTCTTCTAACCCTTCTAAATGGCTTTCAAATGGAATGCCTGCAGCTGATTTGTCTGAATAAAGACTAAATTTGCTCATATACTAATACATTGTATAAGGCTATTTTATAGATATTCAGGTCGTTACGTCAGGTTGTTGGTTTTTGTCGTTGTTGTTATTTCTGCTCATGCTTTCCCTCATAGTCTATCAATTTATCAATTGTCGAAAAGTTTGTCTTTTGATATTGTTATTTTACTATAGCTGGACTGACATACTTTGGTTTCATGGAGGTCAACAGTATTAATGAATGTAAGACTGAGTAGTCTTATCAAAATTCTTTACAATTTCAAAGTTCTTCTCAAAGATGTCCTTACTAATATTAATACTATCTGTGTTATTATTATTTCCATAAATGTTCAGTTCTGGGAATACAGCCCAAGGTTGATGTCTGGCCATTATAGTGGCGATATGATCTTCTCCAAGCAGAGATTTACATAGCTCATAGGTCATGTTTCTAACCTCTATTTCATCTACGATGCCAAAGCTATGAATATATTCATGAGCAAGTACCATGAATAAGTATGAATTGTATTCTTCATTAGATTTACTCTGTCTGATTATATCAAGAATTCTCCTGTTTAATATTATCATATTAGAACCCAGAATATGATATGCGCCAAGGTTGTTTGGTAACCCTTGCAGTATCAGGCTTAATCCTGCTCTATGCATCTTGAATTCCTCGTTAACTGCCATTTTCACCAATTCAAAAGCATCATTAAAGTCTTTAACCTCTAATAGTCCCTTACGATAATATTGTTGTCGTTTCCTATCAGCAACTGATATCGTTTGTTTTCACCTTTACGTATAACTATACTGAGGTAACTACATATAAACATGATAGTTACAATTATGATATTAAATTACTATTGTGTAACTAGGCTGGTTAATCAACCATTATCATCCATATAATTCATGACTGTACTATGAAAGCATAAATAGACTACATTGCATGATTGGCTATATATTGAACTATATGATAATGAACATGGTTTTAGCTTATGTAGTGACATCATTAATTATTTTATTTAACTCACCACTATCGTCATTTGCAAATGCTGCTAATACTACACCTTCATCATCAACCACCATTACACCTATCAAGCATTTGGTAGTCATATTTCAAGAAAATGTTCCATTCGATCACTATTTTGGAACTTATCCCCATGCTGAAAACCCTCATGGTCAACCGATCTTTGGGCCACTGGTTAATAATAATAATACTTCCATAGACATTAATAATCTAATAACTTCTGGTCGGATATCAGATAATCCTAATCTAGTCAAGCCATTTCGATTAGATAGATCTCAGGCTGTAACAAATGATAATAATCATTCATACACAGGCGAGCAAAAGAAATATGATGGTGGTAAAATGGATAGATTTGTCCAAGAAAATAAAGTTACACCAAATTATCTATCTCCAGTGAACTGTACTAATATTGAGCCAGGTTTACTTCAGAATCCAAAAGTATGCTTCAATTCTGCTCAAGTAATGGGTTATTACGACGGCAATACTGTGACTGCATTATGGAACTATGCTCAGCATTTTGCTATGAGTGACAGCTACTATCAAACAAACTATGGCCATTCAGCGCCAGGTCATATTAATCTTGTATCAGGACAAACACATGGAGCCATTCGAGGTAATTTGACAAAACAAGCATATACTTCACAAGGAACAATGATAGGCGATCCTGATCCGAAATATGATGATTGTTCGCTTACTGTACAGGATACCTTCTTTGTACCTTATTTCAAGAACTCGGTACCGAATGCCTTTCCTCCAACAATAGAAATGACAGGCAAAAATATAGGGGATCTTCTGAACATGAAAAATATAACATGGGGATGGTTCTCAGCAGGATTCAAACCGACTCCCGCACCGACACTAACACAAGACAATAAATCATCAATAAACTGCAGTTCTGCTATGCATGATAACGGGTATGGTGTAAAAACACATGATTACTATGCAAATCTAGAACCATTTCAGTATTACAAATCAACTGCAAATCCACATCATTTACCATCAACGTCCGTCACTATGATAGGACATACAGACCAAGCTAACCATCAATACGATTTATCTGATTTCTGGGCTGCTGCAGAAGCTGGTAATCTACCTGCTGTAAGCTTTTTGAAAGCACCATCATATCAACAAGGTCATGCTGGTTATTCGGGTCCATTGCTTGAACAGAACTTCCTTGTAAATACAATAAATAGAATTCAACAGTTGCCTGAATGGAATAGCACAGCTGTGATAGTTACATATGATGACTCAGATGGTTGGTATGATCATGTTATGCCACCATTAGTGAGTATATCTGGCGATCCGATATTTGACGCGTTATTTGGACGAAAAGGCCTTTGTGGTGATACTCAACCTCAAGCAGCTGGATATCAAGACAGATGCGGTTATGGTCCTCGCCTTATATTGTTAGCAATATCACCATTTTCAAAGGCAAATTATATCGATCATAGCCTTACAGATCAAACGTCGATAATACGATTTATTGAAGATAATTGGCTCGGCGGACAACGAATTGGAGATCATTCCCTTGATTCAAAAGCTGGTTCTATTGATAATATGTTTGACTTTAACACTGGCCATAAGCCAGTAAGCAATCTCTTCTTAGATTCTAATACTGGTATGCGCATTAAGTAGAAGGATCAAATCTATCATAGGAATATCTTGCCTACGTGTCTAGTAATTGAGAGTTACTGGGTATTTCCAATGATTAAATGGCTTGCAACCTCTGTCTTTCCATTTGCTCAACCGGCGCTAAAGATGGAAGCTCAAATGGTTGGTTCAACCTGACACTGGCTCTTATCTGTATGAGATATCTATAACTTTAGCTAAATAGAAGAAGCCACTGAATTGCAAATACCAGAAATTTCATTAGCTTTGAAAAGAGGGCCCAAATCTTATTTATACTGATGAAGGCAGGCAGTATACTATACTGATAACAAATATCTTGACTTTTTTCTCTATACAGAATGTAATAAGAATGGGTCATAGGATCGCTGCTTACTAACAGAAGTCTGCTCACCATGTTTGTCAGAGATTTAATAAAGATTATTTTTTTTCATATTTCTTAATACAGATAATAACATCATGATCCTCGATGTTTATCTATACTAAGAGAACAGCAGCTTCTTTATTTGCTATCGCTATAGCCTCCTCACTTGTAGCTGCGGGTGGTATTAGTCTTGCAGGCTATGCATTTGCTGCAAAGAAAGGAACAGGTAATGCTGTGGTAACAAATACGATAAAAGATCCAAAAAGCACGGACTCCAGCTCTCCAAAATCAAAGAGCAATAACGCTGGTGATTCTAGCTCTGTTACTGGCAGTGATAACCGCATCTCTGGAAAGGATTTGAAGAGTTTATCAAAATGTGAAGCTGATGCTGCTAAAGACGGCGGCCTTACATTAGCTGAAGTACATAATTGTTATAGTGAAGCCTTTAACCATGCGGGACAGGGTCAAGGAACAGATCAATCAAGCCCATCGACAGGAAACGATCAGTTACAGGGTGGACGGGGACCACAAAAATCAAGCTTGTTGAATGGATTGAACGGAGCTATGCGGGAAGGCTTTCCATTTTAGAAAGTTGGGACCTATATAGCTGGATAATTCACTAAATGAAATGAACCCATGGTCAGCAGGCAGGAAAGCATTCATCATTTATTTATTCATACATATATATAATTAATCAGTGGTATTGCTCCTGGAGTACTCAATCGATACTATTGTTCCAATCATCATGGCGTGGGTTTTCCTCTGGCCTGCTACTTTCCAACCCTGATGTGAACTATAATAACAATACTCGCTCTAGATATTTATGACAATTTGTGTTCAAACATATGAAAGGGCTTTTTATACGTCCGATCTATAAGAATATTCTAATAGTAATTCTGTTTACTTGGTTATCTAATATTAATAATTGACGGCGTGGAGTGCCATGCCATGGTTTCTGTAGTCTCTGCTATATCCGCAATTTCTGGTGAGAAAGCACTGTTGCTGTTTAGGACCATTGCAAGCTCAGAAGAATATGACACTCCAATACTAGTAATAAAATTAGGATTAAGGACCAGAGAATTCTATTCGATCGTTAATAAATTAATTGGTGCAAATTTGGTGAGACAAGATAGAGGTAAATACTATCTTACTTCTTTTGGAAAGGTAGTTCTTGGTGCACAGGCCAAAATTGAATCCGTAACAGACAATTATTGGAAACTTATGGCATTAGATAGAATGATGATGTCCATCGATATGACAAATTTACCTGTAGAAGAACATAAGGCTATTATAGATAAATTACTAGGAAATGAAGAATTCAAACTAGTACTTGTTTAATGAAAAATGGATGGTTATGGGCCTGGCGAATGTGGTGTATCTTATCGTAACATTTTGAAGATACAAACGAATTTCCAGTCAGTAATTAAGACTTGACTCATAATAAAGCACGCATTTGATATATTGAGAGATCAGATGACAATACAGAAATGCTGCAGGCAATGGAACTATTCAACGATACCCATTTGGTAAAGCTTGATTGATTGTTATCAAACGCTACTACCATTGATAGCGATTTAAATTATATCAGAAGCAAACAGCAACAAACGCAGTATAAGAAAAAGAAGGAGGAAGAGAAGAAGAAGAAGGAGAACGAGAAATTGGTCTGAACTGGCTTGTACCGATAATGACAAGGAGGAATAACCAAATCATAAACATACAGTATTTTAGACTATAACAATACGCCGCTCAATTAATGTCTCTGATAAGGCTGAATGAGTTGTGCCTGTACAACATCAGCTAAAACTGGATCATATTACATCATTTGCTGACGCCATCTTTGCATTCTCTATAACTTTTATGGCAGTTTCAATTAATATACCAAATCTAGCACAAAATCTTACCCAGACACAAGTCATTGACAAACTGTTAGAATCAATCCCTGAATTTGAGATCTATGTGATTAGCTTCTTTGTGATAGGTGTTTACTGGATTGCATATCATCAGATGTTGAATCAAATAGTAAATTCCGATATGACTGTGACATGGGTAACTTTAATATTCTTGTTTTTCATAACACTTATTCCATTTGCTACTAATTTGCAAATAGGTTTTGGCTATCAAATTTTATTTGTATTATTTGCATTAGTTTTAGCTGTAGCTGGGGCATTGCTAACAATAACATGGCTGCATGCAGTAAAGAATAATTTGATAGATAAGAACCTGACTCAAAGAGAAATACAGGCCATTTCATTAGAAGCAATTATTCCTGTCGTAGTATACTTTTTATCTATTTTGGTTTCGTTTATTGACTTGCAAACTGCATATTACTTTTGGTTAGTAACGATACCTGCCAAGATGATATTGCGTAAGAAATATCCTTCTTAATTTTTTTTACTATTCCAGGTATGTGAAACAATTAAAAGACTGTAGTGCCTAATACAACTGTATTATCTACGTACCACCCTAAAGCCTTTGCAGACTTTGCTGCGCCATAGTTTAACGCTTGCTGAGGTTGTTTGATGCCATAATAAACGTCTTCAATTGCTTCCATCATATTATCTGCTATTTGCGGATATTCAGATATACTTGGTGTAGAATGACCAGTTGGAATCATAGACATCATTTTCTTATAATGAGGAATTGTTTGATTCAGGTGTATTGATCCAGGACCAGAACCGAGATTTTTTTGTGTTGGAAGAAATCGATTTTGCTCCAACCATGGACTGATTATCGGGATAACGTTATTATTATTAGTTCTGCTCATTGTTAAAAAAAGGGTGCTGACTTTATTTACCAAGATAGCATCTTTTTATGCTATTCTTGATGATTTCCAAGCCAGCGCCATGCAGATTCAAGTCCTAGAATAGTAGCGGCAAATGCAGCTACTGGTATAATTAGATTTTCAAGCATGATTAAATTAATTCCCAATACACTATTATAATCTCGTAGACACTACTTATGATTTATCAACACCATGTCTGATATATTATTTCAAGAGCTTATGATGTTTAGGGTTATCAATCAGCGTTAGTTCTTATGTCTCGTTTGGGCTAACTATGATTATAAAGTTCTCCATTCGCTATCTTCCAAAACTAAGCAACGATTAGTACGGTTAATTCAATTATATTAGCCAAATATCTCACTAGATTATTAACGATAGGAGGTCGAAGAAGAAGAAGTTGGTGATACGAATGGTGAATCTCTTTACAATATCTATTCTTCTACTACTACTGGTATTTTCCTCAATATTTACGATGAGTCCCAACATCAACACCAACAGCAACACGAATACTAGCATAGGTGCTTTTGCTAGAAAAAATTCGAAGGCATCTTCATATCAAGGAACTGTGCCCTCTACAAATAATAATGATAGCAATTATAGAAATGGCGAGAAGTTTGTAATTATCAATTTTGATGACTCACATCAAACCGATTATACCTACGCCAAACCCATCCTAGACAAATATGGTTTTAAAGCAACATTCTTTGAAGTATGCAATTGGGTAGAGGCAGGATATCATGAAAACGATATATCAATTACATGGCAGCAAATAGCAGCACTGCAGCAAGATGGCATGGATATTGAGGCACACACCATGACACATCCAAATTTAAATGATTTATCGTCACAGGCAGATTTGGATTATGAAATAGGTCAGTCAAAACAATGTTTAGAAAATCATGGCTTTAATCCCACAATTTTTGCATATCCTAATGGCAAGGGAGCTGATGACCCAAAGATTGTAAATACAGTTGCTAAATACTATGACCTAGCCAGAACTGACACAAAGTCTGCATTGACTTTCTTACACTGTGATGGGAATAATGATGGCCAGACAGATTGTAGAATGCATTTTAGCAATGGCACATTAACTCCATCAAATAGATATTCTATTAATAGTTGGGCTCATAAGCATATTGATGAGGGCTGCTTTACTAATAGCACCGAAAGCAGCAACATTGGATGCACTAAGTTTCGCTACAAGTATGACAACGCCCAGATGTTTGAGAAATTTACCACCGCTATTAACAATCAGAGTAATTATAATAAAGATGGAATAATAAGGGCAATTCCGATAATTGTATATCATATTCTTGTAAACTATCAAGATTTAAGAGATAGCAATAGACCCATTGATACTACTGTCAGTCTATTTGATGCAGAAATGAAGTATCTGCGTGATAATGGATTTAAAGTAATAACTATGGCTGACTTGGCATATGACGAAAATACCCAAAGTCTTTACATAAAGGATACAAATCAATCATAGAATGTGGGTTTTGAGAATTAGATATATATGTATGTTTATCTCTGTACAACTAGATAAATATGCTTAAAATCTGAACAAGTCGAGCAAATGATGCATTCTGAATAAGGAAGGAAGGAAGGAAGGAAAACTGCAGGAGATATTATGGAGTTTTATGAGAACGTAAATAGGTAACTGCAAAAGGAGAGATATAATATGAATGAGATGCAGTTAGTTGTTTTCGGACTGATAGTTCTGGGGGCCTCGTTTGTATTCTTTTATCTTACTGATGTGGTACCTGCGAAGATAGAGAATACAGAAATGAGTATTATCATATCACTTGGTGTTGGATTGCTGATATTAATAGTTGATAAAAGACAAAGCCGTAATATTGACGAATTAATTAAGGTACAGCATAAACTCACTCATGAGATCCATAAAATGATAAAAGAAGAACTCAGAATGGTCAAAGATACATATAAAGACACTGAGACTCGGTCGTGATGATTATGATTATGATCATTGCATCATTCTATATAGTAGAACATTGTTCATTTCTCACTTGGAAAAGTCTTTTGATTCACTGCTTTTTGTCAGAGACAACATTCTCAATACCCAGAAATCCTTCGTGCCTTCATTATAGGTGGCTAGATCGTCTTATTGTACGAATAGCTAACATAACGACTTGTCTCATCCATCTGAATATTAGCAATATGTATCCCAAATCTCATATTCCATGCATCTGATGGATGTGATCGTAAAGTTCTTCTCTACTGTCAAATGATTCAGCGCATTCTTCACATGTAACAATAAGAGGATTTTATAACGTCTTGTCTAGGTGTCTTATGATGATGAGTGCGTTAGTCAATTGAATAACACTAAGGTTAGGAATACAAACAGAGATCGAAAGAGGTGTCAACATCTAAACGACTGCGTCGAAGGAGAATGAGGGCTGCTGTTAGTCTCTTCTATAGCATTGATATCGCATTGCGATATGTCAGTACTGCCAGTAAGAACCGGTGACATAAGGTCATCAACAAAATTTGTGTGTCCAATTCCATATGCGTGGCCAATCTCATGCTTTGCTATCGCTTCTAATTGTGACAAGCTAATTGCACTTCCAAGAGCTTTTGTAGATATGGTTATGTCT